>NZ_JAKRNH010000165.1:0-3060 GCF_022346985.1 Micrococcus sp. ACRRV | reverse complement strand
GGGTGTACCTGCTGAACATCGGCGGTGGGGTCGGCCGGGTCGGGGGCGAAGACGTCCCGGAACACGACCTCACGGGTGGCGTCGCGGAGGCCGGCGAGCACCTCCCCCGCCTCGCCCACGCGGATCTTCAGCTGCGGGGCGCGGGGCAGGTCGAAGTGCTCGCGCGCGACGGCGGCCAGGCCGGCGTCGAGCTCCACGGCCAGCTGGTGCGAGGCCGGGTAGGTGTGCGTGACCCAGCGGGCGAAGGTGCAGCCGGCCCCGCCGAGGTGCAGGACGCGCAGGCGCGCGTCCGGGGCGAAGCGGTGCGTGAGGACGGCCGCGGCCCAGCGCATGTACTCGAAGCCGAGGGTCTCCGGGCGGTCCGGGTTGAGCTGCGAGGACTCCACGCCGTTGACCTTGAGGAGGAACACGCCGTCCGTCCACGGGTCCGGGACGATCTCGGCCGTGCCGGAGCTGATGGGGAAGGTGCCGGGCGTGATCATGGACCGATTCTCCCGCGCCCCGGCCGGGCGGGGACTGTGCGGGCGGGACACGCCGGGCCGGCGTGGGCGGAAGCGGCGTGTCGCGCCCTGAAAACGAGGGTGGGCAGCGGGTCAGCGGCGGACCATGCGCTGCTCCCGCGCGTCGCCCCACGGGCCGCCGAGCACCGCCGGCTCGCCGACCGCCACGAAGCTGTGGCGCTCGTAGAACGCGATCGCCCGCTCGTTGCCGACGAGGACGTCGAGTCGGGCGGGCCGCCCGCCGACGGCCGCCCGCAGCAGCGCGGCCCCGAGGCCGGCGCCGTGGAGGCGGGCCCGGACATACAGCGCGATGAGCTCGCGCCCCTCGGGCCCCAGAGCGGGGTCGTCCGCCGGGCCCGCGGCCGCCATCCCGACGACGACGCCCGCTCCCTCCGCGAGCCAGACCTCCATCCCGGGCTCGCCCAGGAGCCGGGTCCACGCCTCGACGGCGCGGGGAAGCTCGGCCTCCTGGGCGGCGAGGAACCCGGGCTCCAGCAGGTGCGCATAGGTCTCCCGCCAGGCCGCGTTCTTCATGGCGAGCACGGCGGGCAGGTCGTCGGGCCCGGCGGGGCGGACGGTCGGTGCCGGGGCGGACGGAGGGTTCACATCGCGAACGACAGCGTCCGACGCGCCGTCCGTTTCACGCACGAAAGCGGTCGGGGGTGGCGGGGGTGCCGTCCGTGAGGGCGGCCTCGAGGCGCTCCAGCTTGCCGTCGAGCTCGCCGGTGCGGCCCCGCCGGATGTCCGCCTTCAGCACCAGCGAGACCCGCGAACCGTAGGGCTCCACGGCCTCCACGGCGCGCTTGACCACGCCCATCACCTCGTCCCATTCCCCCTCGACCTCGGTGAACATCGAGGAGGTCCGGTGCGGCAGGCCCGAGGCGCGGACCACGGCGACGGCGGCCGCCACCGCGCGATGCACCGAGGCGGGGCACTCTGGGTGCATGATCGTCGCCTTCTCCCAGAGTGTCCCGCCTCCGTCGCCGGCGCCAGACCGACGCCGCCCGTCCCGTCGTGTCCACGACTCGCCGCAGGGGGCCGGGGGCGTGCGGCGAGTCGTGCACACAACGCTGGGCCAGGCGGCCGCCGGACTGCCGTCAGCCGCCGATCAGCGGCTTCAGCGCCTTGAGCAGCTCGTTCCCGCCGATCACCAGGAACACGGCCGTGGTCAGGGCCAGCAGGACGTTGCGCACCCAGCCGTTGCGGAACTTCCCGGGCACCCTGCGGGAGTTGTTGAGGAACAGCAGGGTCACGGCCAGGAACGGCATGAACAGGGCACCGAGGGTGCCGTAGAGCAGGATCAGGAAGATGGGCCGATCGAGGAACAGCAGCACCATCGGCGGGAACGTCAGCCACAGCAGGTAGAAGCGGCCGGGCTTCGAGGCCAGGGACGGGGCGTCGTCCTGGTCCAGCTCGTCGGCGGGGCGACGGAAGTTCGTCCAGAAGTCCGCGAACATCAGGGACACGCCGTGCCACACGCCGATCACGGAGGAGAAGGACGCCGCGAAGAACCCGATGAGGAACACCGTGGCCCAGACGTCGCCGTACCGCTGCGCCAGGACGTCGCCGACGTCGAGCAGGCCCTTGTCCCCCGAGGAGATCGCGATGCCCGCCGAGTGCAGCAGCTCCACGCCCATGATCATCGTGGCGATCACGAACACGCCGGTCAGCACGTAGGAGACCGTGTTGTCGAAGCGCATGACCCGCATGTACTTGGGGGTGTTCCAGCCCTTCTCGCGCAGCCAGTAGCCGTACGCGCCGAGGGTGATGGTGCCGCCGACGCCGCCGGCCAGGCCCAGGACGTAGAACATGACGTCCGGGTCGCCGGAGGGGATGCGCGGGACCAGGCCGCCGAGGATGTCCCCGAGGTTCGGCACGGTCAGGGCCGCGGAGATCAGCACCGTCACGAACATGACGCCGATCAGGACTGTCATGACCTTCTCGACCAGCCCGTAGCGGTTCAGCCAGACCAGGCCGAGGCCCACCAGGCCGGAGGCGATCGCGAAGACCTTGGAGTCGACCCCCGGGAAGAGGGCCGCCAGCGGCAGGGCGGTGGAGGACATGGCCGTGGCGCCGTACACGAAGCCCCAGATCAGGATGTAGGGGCCGAAGTACCAGGAGGTCCACGACCCGAGCCCGCGCCAGCCCTGGAAGATCGTCTTGCCGGTGGACAGGTAGTACCGGCCCACGCCCTCCACGAGGACGATCTTGAAGACCACGCCCAGGACCACGGCCCACAGGAGCATGTAGCCGTAGCGGGAGCCGGCGGTGAGGGTGGCCACGAGGTCCGCGGCGCCCACGCCCGTGGCGGCGGCCACGATGCCGGGGCCGAGCGAGTTCCACTTCGGCTTGATGGGGGTCTCGTTGAGTTCGGCCTCGGTGAAGCCGACGATGTCCGGGTCGTGGACCGGGTGGTGCCGGTCGACGAGCCCGTGGCCCGGAGGGGGGGTGTGCGACATGGGGGGGTCCTCGAATCGGTGCGAAGGATGCGGGGTGACCCTCCTCACTCTATGCCGTGCTCCGGACCGCCCCGGGGCGTGCGTCCGTCGCCCGCCCCTCC
>NZ_JAKRNH010000164.1:0-3227 GCF_022346985.1 Micrococcus sp. ACRRV | reverse complement strand
GGCGAGGGGCGGCCGCCGGACTCCGCCCCGCCGGCCGCCCCTCGCCGCGGTGGATCGGCGTGCTGATCGCCGTCACCGCGGCGGCCGCCGTCGTCGGCCTCCTCACCAAGCAGTGGTGCCGGCTGAACGGCTGGGCGACCCCCGGTGTGCACGTGCACATGTGCTACTCCGACTTCGCGCAGCTCTTCCCGACGCGCGGGCTCTCCGACGGGTACTTCCCGTTCTACACGCCGCTGCCGGAGGAGCAGTGGATGGAGTACCCGGCGCTGCTGGCCGTGGTCGCGGGCGCGAGCTCCTGGCTGGTGCCGTCCACCGGCACGCTCGCCGAGCGCACGGTGACGTACTTCGACGTCAACGCGGCCGGCGTGGTGCTGTGCTGGATGGCCGTCGTGGTGGCCACGGCCTTCACGGCCCGCGGCCGCTCCAAGGATGCCCTGCTGGTCGCCGTGGCGCCCGGCATCATCCTGACCTCCATGCTCAACTGGGACCTGTGGGCCGTGATGCTCGCCGCCCTCGCCCTGTGGGCCTGGAGTGAGGACCGGCCCGTCCTCTCCGGCCTCCTGCTGGGCCTCGGCGCCGCCATGAAGCTCTACCCGCTGTTCTTCTTCGGCGCGCTGCTCGTGCTCGCCCTGCGCACCGGCCGCTGGAGGGGGTTCCTCGGCGCGCTGGCCGCCGGCGCTGCGGCCTGGCTGGCCGTCAACGTGCCCTTCATGCTCACCGCGTTCGATCAGTGGTCCCGGTTCTACACGTTCTCCGGGGACCGCGAGGTGTCCTTCTCCTCGATGTGGCTGGCGTTCACCTGGACGGGCCTCTCGGGCTCGGCGTTCTCCGTGATCTCCAACGGGCTGTTCGCCCTGTGCTGTGTCGGTGTGGCATACCTGGGCCTGTCCAGCCGGCACCGCCCGCGCCTGGCCCAGCTGTGCCTGCTGATCGTGGCCGCGTTCCTGCTGCTGGGCAAGGTGTACTCCCCGCAGTTCGTGATGTGGCTGATCCCGCTCGTGGTGCTGGCCACCCCGCGGCGCAAGCAGTTCTGGATCTGGCAGGCCGCCGAGTTCTTCCACTGGGCCGGCGTGTGGATGGAGTCCGCCCGGATCACGTCGGGCGGCGAGTTCGGCGGGACCTGGGTCACCGTCTGGTACGCCTCCGGGATCGTGCTGCACATGGCCACGCTGATCTGGATCTGCGTGACCGTGATCCGCGACATCCGCGACCCCGAGCGGGATCCGGTGCGCCGGTCCGCCCTCGAGCAGGGGGTCGAGCCCCTCGCCCCGGGTGTGGCCGAGGACCCGAACGCCGGCGTCTTCACCGGGGCCGCCGACCGGTTCCTCCTGCCCCCGGCCGGGCACGGGCTCCAGCCCACCCGCTGAGCCGCCCCGCCCGACGACGGCCCCCGCCTGATCGAGGCGGGGCCGTCGTCGTCCCCGGGGGAGGGACGCGCTCAGCGGTGGCGCAGGTAGTCCGTGCAGGTCGCGGAGACCGGGCGCGTGGGGTGGTGGAGGACGACGACGTCGCCCTGAGACCACACCCGCTCGAAGCCGAGGCGCCGCGCCCGCTCGAGCGCCTGGTCCGGGGTGAGCGGGTCCCAGCCGCCGAGCTCGGTGACGGAGGTGTCCACGATCATCCAGGTGGCGAGGTCGTCGCCGATGTCCCCGTGCAGGCCCACGTGGGTGCGGTCCGTGAGGTGCGGGACCGCGTTGTCGGCGGCCTCCACGCACACCCCGTCCGGGATCATCCCGACCGCCTGGTCGAGGTCCCGGGCGTGCTGCGTCGTCGTCATCTGGCCCGTGAGGGTGCGGTGGAAGGGGAAGACCTGGGGGAGGAACGCGGTGCCGGCCAGCGTGACGGCACCCGCCCACGCGAGGAGGACCTGCGGGAGCCGACGGACGCGGGGGAACCGGGCGGCCAGGCCGGTGGCCGCCTCGAGGGCGGCGAGCAGCAGGATCGGGGCGAGGATCGCGTCGTACTGGTAGACCGGCGCCCAGACGTTCAGGCGGTCGTTCCACAGGCGGGAGAGCAGGATCGGCAGCGCGAGCAGCGTCAGCGGGCTGAGCACGGGGAGGAACAGCAGCGGCACCAGGTGCAGGAGCCAGAGGGCGAGCTTGAGCGGGTGGTCGAACAGCGCCGCGACGGCCTCCCAGGGCCGGGTGAGGATCGTCAGCAGCGAGGAGCCCATGTCCGGCCCAAGGGCCTGGAACTGCCAGTAGCCGAAGCCGCCGGTGGGGGAGAAGTGGGGGATGGCCACGGAGGTCGCGAACCAGTAGCCGGCCAGGCCCAGGACCAGCGCGAGGCCCGCCTGCACCCAGCGGCGGCGCAGCGCGAAGACCACGGCGAGGGCGCACACCGTGACGCCCATGTCCTCCCGGACCGTGAGCAGCGCCGTGCCGAGGCCCAGGGCCAGCCAGGGGCGTTCCCCGTCGAGGGCCCAGACGAGCCACGCCATGATCGGCACGCCGAGGGTGACCTCGTGGAAGTCCCAGTTGACCATGGCCTGGAACGGCCAGGAGAAGAGCACGACGCCGGCCGCGGCGAGCGACCAGCCGTGGGAGACCCGGCGGCGGGCCGTGAGGTAGACGGCCACCGCCGCGGCGCAGAGCGCGAGGGCCATGATGATCCCGAGCATCCTCGGGTCCGGCCAGATCCAGTAGGTGGGGGCCAGGAGCGCGAGGATCGGGTGGAAGTGGTCGCCCAGGATGTTGAAGTCGACGCCCTTGACGGAGCTGAGCGGGGCGTTGAACAGCGCGTACTGGCGCACCACCTGGTCGAAGATGCCGAGGTCGTAGCCCTTGGCCTCGTAGGTGGCGAACCGCAGGAACGAGTGCGTGATGCTCAGGGCCGCGAACGCGAGCAGGACGAGGCCCAGGTGCAGGCCCTGCCTGCGGGTCACGGCGACGGCCGGGACCGCGGGGCGGGGAGCGTGGAGCCAGGTGCGCACGCGGTCCTGACCGGGGAAGCGACGGGCGGGCATGGGGCCTCCTCGGGACGGGGGCGCCACGCCCGGCGCGGCGGCCCGATGGACGGCGTCGCGCGCCGGGAAGCGCCCCAGGAGGGATTCGAACCCCCGACCGGCGGATTAGAAGGCCGCTGCTCTGTCCGGCTGAGCTACTGGGGCTGGGCCCTCGACGGGGAACGCCCCTGGCTGGCCCTGGGCCTCGGCACGGCGCTGCTCACGGTCCGGGAGGACATGGGCGTCACGGTGTGCGCCCTCGCCGTGGTCTTCGCGCTGCGCC
>NZ_JAKRNH010000163.1:0-3306 GCF_022346985.1 Micrococcus sp. ACRRV | reverse complement strand
GGGCGGAGGGGGCGGCCTCGCCCTGCGGGCCTTGGTGCGGACGATGGGCGGCGTGGCCGGTCAGGATGCGGGGGTCGATGGCGGTCATGGCCCTCAGTCCTGCTCGGCGGCGTCGAGGGCGGCGGCCGCGGCCGCGAAGCCCTTGTCCAGGTCGGCGAGGATGTCCTCCACGTCCTCCAGGCCCAGGGAGAGCCGCACCAGCCCCGGCGTCACCCCGGCGGCGCGCTGCTCGTCCTCGGCCAGCTGGGCGTGCGTCGTCGACGCCGGGTGCACCACCAGCGAGCGGACGTCCCCGATGTTCGCCACGTGGTGGTGAAGCTCGAGGCCATCCACGAAGGCGGCCCCCGCGGCGGCACCCCCCGCGATCTCGAAGGACACGAACGCGCCGGCGCCCCGGGGCAGCAGCTCTTGGGCGCGGGCGTGCCACGGGCTGGACTCGAGCCCGGGGTGGGACACGGACTCCACCTGGGGGTGGCTCTCCAGGTGGCGGGCCACGGCCAGCGCGCTGGCGACGGCCCGGTCCATGCGCAGGGACAGGGTCTCCAGGCCCAGGTTCACCAGGAACGCGTTGAACGGGGAGATGGCCGAGCCGTAGTCGCGCAGCAGCTGCACGCGGGCCTTGAGGACGAAGGCGAGGTTCGCTCCGAGGGGCGAGCCCACGCCCAGGTCCCGGGCGTAGACCAGGCCGTGGTAGGACTCGTCCGGCTCGTTGAACCCCGGGAACCGCTCCGGGTCCCGCGCGAAGTCGAACCGGCCGGAGTCCACGATCACGCCGGCCATCGCGGCCGCGTGCCCGCCGAGGTACTTCGTGGCGGAGTGGACCACGACGTCCGCTCCGTGCTCGAACGGCCGCAGCAGGTAGGGGGTCGTGAGGGTGTTGTCCACGATCAGGGGCACCCCGGCGTCGTGGGCCGCGGCGGCGACCCCGGCCACGTCCAGCACGTCCCCGCGCGGGTTGCCCAGGGCCTCCGCGAAGAAGGCCTTGGTCTCCGGGCGGGCCGCGGCGCGCCAGGCGTCCAGGTCGTCGGGGTCCTGCACGAAGGTGACCTCGACGCCGACGCGCGCCAGGGTGTGCTTGAACAGGTTCTGCGTGCCGCCGTAGAGGGAGGCGGAGGCGACGACGTGGTCACCGGCGCCGGCCACGTTGAGGATCGCGAACGTGGTGGCCGACTGGCCCGAGGCCAGCAGGAGGGCGCCCACACCGCCCTCGAGGGCCGCGATCTTCTCCTCCACCGCCGACTGTGTGGGGTTGCCGATGCGCGTGTAGATGGGGCCGAGGTCCGCGAGCGCGAAGCGGTCCGCCGCGACCTGGGCGGACGGGAAGTCGTACGAGGTGGTCTGGTAGATCGGCAGGGCCGTCGCGCCGAAGGCGTGCGGGGCGTCCGTGCCGGCGTGGATCTGCATGGTGGAGAAGCCCCTGCGGGGGGTGGGCTGGGTGCTCATGGCTGGTCCTCCTGAGGAGTCAGGGACCTTCCCGGAACCGGGCCGGGCGTACCAGGGGTGCACGCCGTCCCGGGACGCCAGGGACGGCCCGCGCTTGCCGGCGCCCGGGTGCGGGGCCGGCCTGGTCGTCACCCGGGGCACCCCACCGCGGAGGAGGGTTGCCGGTCAGCTCGCCGGGGCCTTGCGCTGACTCTCGTGACCGTGGGCCCCAGTGTAGCGACACCGTCCTCCCCGATTTCGTCACACAGGTCACGCGCGGATACGCTTCCGGCACGGGGGCACCCGGCGCGTCAAGGGCCGGCCGTTCCTCGCAGCACGCACCCAGGTCAACCCCTCGGCCCGCCGGGGGAACGGAAGGATCCGCGCCGTGAACACCTGTCGCATGGACCACGTGTCCTACGCCGCCGGCCCGGAGGGCCTGGACGCCACCGTCGCCCGCATCGCCGAGCGGCTCGGCGTGGAGCGCGTCAAGGGCGGGATCCACCCGCGCTTCGGCACGCAGAACGCCCTGTTCCCCATGACCGGCAACCAGTACCTCGAGGTCGTCGAGGCCCTGGACCATCCCGCGTCCCTCAGCGCCCCGTTCGGCCAGCTGGTCCGCGCGCGGTCCGAGCAGGGCGGCGGCTGGATGAGCTGGGCCGTGACCACGAACGACATCGGCCGCTTCGAGCGCCGCCTCGGCCGCGAGGCCGTCCCCGGCAACCGCCGCTTCCCGGACGGCCGCGAGCTCTCCTGGCGCCAGATCGGCGTCAAGGGCACCCTCGCCGACCCGCAGCTGCCGTTCATCCTGCGCTGGGCCGACGGCCAGGAGGACATGCACCCCTCGCAGGCCGCCCCGGCCCAGGCCTCGATCGCCCGGCTCTCGATCGCCGGCTCCCCGGACCGCCTGCGCGAGTGGCTGGGCGGCACGGAGGACGACGAGGTCGCCGACGTGTCCGTGGACTACGTGGCCCCCTCCGGCACCCCGGGCATCGTCTCCGTGACCTTCTCGACCCCGAAGGGCGACGTCACGCTCTGACGTGCCGCCCGGCGCTCAGCCCAGCAGCCCCGCCCGCGCCAGCAGCGGGTAGCCCACGAACCCCACGGCATCGAGCAGGAAGTGCGCCAGCACCAGCGGCATGACGCGGCGCACCCGCAGGAACACCAGCACGAACACCGCCCCCATGAGTGCGTTGCCGATCCCCGGCCCCACACCCTGATACAGGTGGTACGCCCCGCGCAGCAGCGCGAGGGAGAGCGCCACGGGCCAGGTGCGCAGCGGCAGGAACAGCCCCTCCGTGCCGGTCCATGACGACGACGCGCCCAGCCCCGCCTCGCGCAGGCGCTGGAGGTAGCCGAGCCGGTCGATCAGCCACGCCCCCACGATCACCTCCTCGAGCAGCGCGTGCCGCGCGGCCGAGAGGAGCAGGACGGGGACCTGGTACCAGCTCTCGTCCATCGCGTTGGCGACGATCGCCGTCGTGATCCCCAGGGCTCGGCCGGCGGCGTAGACGCCGAGGGTGCCGACGCCGATCACGGTGAACAGCCCGAGGCCCCACGCGAGGTCGCGGCCGGGGCGGCGCAGGTCCAGGCCGAGCACGCGGAACGGGTGACGCCCGCGCAGCCACAGCAGGTGCAGCACCAGCAGCACGGGCACGAGCGAGAACGCGATGCCGAGCAGCTGGTAGGTCAGGTCGAACGCCCAGCGGTCGGCCACGGTCGGGTTGAGGACCGTGGTCTGGTCCCCGAGCGGGGCCCGGGTGGCCTGGTCGATGAGCTGGACGACCGCGTAGACCGCCGACCGGCCGAGGCTCAGCCCCAGCACGATCGCGATCTCCCAGCGCACCGTCCGGGCCGAGGGGGCGGGCAGGGCGGTGCGCTGGG
>NZ_JAKRNH010000162.1:0-3467 GCF_022346985.1 Micrococcus sp. ACRRV | reverse complement strand
AAGAGACAGGCCCCGCACCTGCTGGCCGTGGGCCCGGGCCGCAGGGCCCCCACCGCCCGGGCCGTGCTGGCAGGCCTGGTGGCGGACCGCGCCGCGGAGTGAGAATGAGCGGACCAACCGTCCGACGACGAACCGGGAGGCCCCCGATGACCGAGCACACCACCCCCTCCATGCAGCGCCCGGACCCCGCGGTCGGCCCCGGTTCGATGTTCCCCCATCCGGAGGGCGAGCCCGTCCTGAAGCTCACGGACGAGCAGATCTGGAAGCTGATGCGCGGCGTCCGCCACGCCCGCCTGGGCCTGGCCGTGGGCGGCGAGCCGGACATCGTGCCGGTCAACGTCCGCGCCGTCGACGGCGTCGTGTGGTTCCGCACCGCCCCCGGCTCCAAGCTGGCCGAGCTCACCGTCAACCCCCGCGTGGTGGTGCAGGCGGACGGCATCCTCTCCGACCAGGCCTGGTCCGTGCTGCTGCACGGCACCGCCCGCCGCGCGGACACGGCCGAGGAGATCGCCGAGGCCGAGTCCATGGGCATCCGGCCGTGGGTCCCCACCATCAAGGACTTCTACGTGAAGGTCGAGGTGGACTCCGCCACCGGCCGCCACTTCCTCCTGGGGGAGCAGCCGGAGCGCGACGGCGCCGAGCCGACCGACTGAGTCTCACCACCTCCCTTGGCGGGCCCGCTGCGTCAGGCGACGTCCTCCGCGAGCGCCCGCCCGGCGGTCCGGCCGCTGAACAGGCAGCCGCCCAGGAACGTTCCCTCCAGGGCGCGGAAGCCGTGCATGCCGCCCCCGCCGAAGCCGGCGGCCTCACCGGCGGCGTAGAGGCCCGGGACGGGCCCGCCGAGCTCGTCGAGCACGCGCCCGCGCAGGTCGGTGTGCAGCCCGCCCAGGGTCTTGCGCGTCAGGGTGCGCAGGCGCACGGCGATCAGCGGCCCGGCCGCGGGGTCGGTGAGCCGGTGCGGGGCGGCGGTGCGGATCAGCCGGTCCCCCAGGTACTGGCGGGCGCGGCGCACCGCGTCCAGCTGGGGGTCCACGCCGGCGCGCGCCGCCCCGTCCTCGTGCTCGGCCACCGCCTGCCGCACGGCGTGCAGCTCGACGCGCGGGCCGCCCCCGCCGGTGCGGTCCTGCAGCTCGTTCATCTGGTCGACGAGCTCCTCCACGGTGGCGGCCTGGACGAAGTCCTCGCCGTGGTCCAGGAAGGCGCGCACGGGGGCGGGCACCCCCTGCGTGGCGCGGCCCAGCACGTCTCCGAGGGACCGCCCGGTGAGGTCCGGGTTCTGCTCGGAGCCGGAGAGGGCGAACTCCCTGCCGATGATCCGCTCGTTGAGCACGAACCACGTGTGGTCCGCCCCCTCGGCGCGGCGTGCCCCGCCGGGGCGACGGATCTCACCGAGGGCGCCGAGGGTGTCGAAGCCGGGCCAGCGCGGGTGCGGCAGGCGTCGCCCGGCAGCGTCCAGCCACAGGGAGCTCGGCCCGGGGAGGATGCGGATGCCGTGCCCGGGCCACACCGGGTCCCAGTTCGCGACCCCCTCGGTGTAGTGCCACATGCGGTCGGGGTGCAGCATGTGCGCCCCGACCGCCCGCGCGGCCGCGACGCCGGAGCCGTCCACGTAGGCGGGGACCCCGGAGAGCATCCGCTCCGGCGGGGCGCCGAGCCGGTCGGGCCAGGCCGCGCGCACGGCGTCGTGGTCGGCCCCGATGCCGCCGGAGGCGATCAGCACCGCCTGCGCCCGCACCTCGAACGCCCCCGTGACGGTGCGGCTCGAGGAGGTGCCGCGGGCGCCGTCGTCGTCCGCCAGCCGGTCCCCGCGCACGCCGCATACGGCCCCGTTCTGCGTGACGAGCTCCGTGACACGGTGCCGGGGCAGGTAGGTGAGCCGTCCGTCGAAGGCAGCCTGCTCGACCACCGCCGCGAACGGCTCCACGATGCCCGGCCCCGTGCCCCACGTGATGTGGAAGCGCGGGGCCGAGTTGCCGCCGACGCCCGGCGCGGGGACCTTCCGCTCCGCCCAGCCCACCACCGGGAACAGCCGATGTCCGCGCTCACGCAGCCAGGCCCGCTTCTCCCCCGCCGCGAAGTGCACGTAGGCCTCGGCCCAGGCGCGCGGCAGGGCGTCGTCCCCGCCGGTGAACCCCGCGGTCTCCCGCCAGTCCGACCAGGCCAGGCCCACGGAGTCGCGCACGCGCAGACGGCGCTGCTCAGGCGAGTCCACGAGGAACAGCCCGCCGAAGCTCCACCACGCCTGCCCTCCCAGGTCGGCGGCGCGCTCCTGGTCCACGAGCACCACGGAGCGGCCCGCCTCGAGCAGCTCGCACGCGGCCACCAGGCCGGCAAGGCCATGGCCCAGCACGACGACGTCGGCCCGGTGCACGCCTGCGTGGCCGGAGGAGGGGCGGGCTGTGTCGGGGATCACAGAGCTCATGGCGCCACTGTACGGACTCGCACCCGCCGGGCTCAGGGGCGCGCCGGGGGCTGACCGCCCTCGCCGCCCGCCGGGGGCTGCCCGCCGCCGGGCCCGCCCATCCCGCCCTGCTCCTGCTCGGTGGTGGTGTCGATCGGGACGTCGATGGTGATGGCGAAGCCCTTCTCCACGGAGCCCGTGATCTGCGGCAGCTGCGTCTCGTAGCCGTCCGAGAAGACGTTGTCCGTCTCGAGGCTGACCTTGGCGAAGTTCGCCGTCGACCCGTCGTAGGCCGACGTGGCGTAGACCTGCGAGGACTGCTCCTCCGGCATGGCGATCTGGGAGGTGAGGACGTTGTTCGTCGCGTCCGTGATGGACGCCTTGTCCGGGAACACCTCGAAGTGCAGGTGGGGCCACCGTCCGTCGTAGCAGCCGGGCCACACCGTGGTGAAGGTGACCGTGCCGTCATCGCCCACCACCTGGACGCCACGCAGGTAAGTCTCCTCCGTGATGCCGTCCGAGTACATCGAGTAGCGGCCCAGCGCGTCGGCGTGCCAGAGGTACACGGCGGCGCCGGTCATGGCGGCGTCGCCGTTGGCCATGTCGATCACGTTCATCGTCACCGTGAGCGGGACCCCCTCGGCGACGGTGCCCGTGTCGATGCTCGTGGTCAGGTCGGAGCGTTCGATGCCGGACGCGTCGAGCACGTCCGGGCCGTTGGAGCCGTCGCCCGGGTACGGGCCTGCGGTCTCGGTGACCATCTCGGTCAGGGTGGCCGACGGCGAGGCGCTCGCCGCCGACGAGGAGGCCGCGGGTGACGAGGAGCCGGCACTCGCAGACGTCGAGCTGGAGGAGGACGAGGCGCCCTCCTGGACGCCGCACGCGGCGAGGACGAGGGCCCCCGCTCCCGCGCCGAAGATGCCGAGCGCGTTGCGGCGGGAGACGAGCGTGCCGACGTCGAAGGCGGCGCCCTGGTCTTCGACGTCCTCGGCCGGGCGGTGGAAGGCCCGGCCCTCGAAGGTGGGCGTGACGGCGGGGGCCTCGCCTCCCTCGGTGACCTGGGGGA
>NZ_JAKRNH010000161.1:0-3511 GCF_022346985.1 Micrococcus sp. ACRRV | reverse complement strand
GCCCGCAACTACCTGCTGCCCCGCGGTTTCGCGACCGTGTGGACGCAGGGCGGTGAGAAGCAGGTCGAGTCCCTGAAGGCCGCCCGCGCCCTCACACCCCCGCGAAGAAGGAAGGCGCGCGCCACGGCGGCCAGGCGGGCGGGGTCGTCCGCGCCGCACATCTCCCGCGCGGAGTGCATGGACAGCAGGCCGATGCCCACGTCCACGGTGCGCACGCCCAGGCGCGTCGCGGAGATCGGGCCGATCGTGGACCCGCACGGGACGTCGTTGTTCGAGACGAACCGCTGGAACGGCACCCCCGCCGCCGCGCACCACCGCGCGAACGCGGCCTCCCCCGCGGCGTCCGTGGAGTAGCGCTGGTTCGCGTTGATCTTCAGCAGCGGCCCGTGGTTCACGCGCGGGTGGTTCACGGGGTCGTGCCGCTCCGTGTAGTTCGGGTGGACGAGGTGGCCGGCGTCGGCGGAGAGCAGCCAGGAGCCGGCCCGCGAGCGGGCCGCGCCCTGGCCGGTCACCCCGCACGCCGTCAGGAGGCGGCCCATGAGCTCCTCCAGCAGCGGGCCGCCGGCCCCGGTGCGGGTCGCGGAGCCGACCTCCTCGTGGTCGAACGCGGCGAGCACGGGGATCACCGGGGCGCCCGCGGCCTCCCCCGCCACGCCCTCGGCGACGACGACGCCCCGCCCGGCCCGGTCGGCGTCGGCGGCGAGGGACTCGAGGGCGCGGAGCCCGGCGTGCACGGAGGAGAGGTTGTCGAGCCGCCCGCAGGCGAAGAACTCGCCGTTGGCGCCGAACGCGCCGCCCTGCTGGGCGTCCGCGACCACGACGTCCGCCCCGCGCACCTCGGCGGGGTCGACGCCGGCCTGCGCGGCGAGCAGCTCGAGGATGTCGCCGGTGAGGCGCACGACGGGGTCGGCCGAGGCGCCGTCGGCGGCGTCCGTGCCCGCGGCGTCCGGGGCGCCGGCCACCGCGGCGACGATCGGCTGGGTGTGCCGCTGGCGGCCGAGGGTGAGGTCGTCGTTGGCGGAGCGGTCCAGGTGGATGGCCAGCTGCGGGATGCGCCCCACGGGGCCGGTGGCGGCCAGCACCTGGCGGCCGTCCGCGAGCGCCAGCCGCCCGGCGAACCGCAGCTCGCGGTCCAGCCAGGAGTTCAGCAGGGGCCCGCCGTAGACCTCGACGCCGGCCTGCACCCAGCCGTCGGCGGTGACGGTGAGGTGCTGCGGCTTGAGCTTGAACCCGGGGGAGTCGGTGTGCGCGCCGAGCACCCGGAACACGGGCACGGCGTCGGCAGCGCGCTCCGCCAGGGCCTCGGGGAGGATCCAGGCGAGGACGGCGCCGTCGGTGACGCTGACGTAGCCGCCGGGGGCGGCGGGCAGGTCCTGCGCGGGGTCCACGCGGGTGAAGCCGACGGCCTCGAGGCGGCGGGCGACCTCCGCGGCCGCGTGGAAGCTGGACGGGGAGGCCTGCACGAACGCGGCCAGGTCCTGCAGGTGCGCGGAGAGGGCGGGCGCGCCCGGAACGGCGGCGGTCACGGTGCTCTCGGAGGTCACGGTGCTCATGGTCCTGACGCTACCGCGCGCCTACGCTGGAGGGGCCCTGCCCCCTCCCGAAGGAGCCCGCCCGTGCCGAACGAGGTCCTGCTGGTCGCCGGCGTCGGCGCGGCGCTGTTCGTGCTGTGGGCCGTGGGCGGGTGGCTGATCGTGCGGATGGGCTTCACCCGGGACCGGGACCGCCTCCCGGACGGCCCCGGGCCCGCCTCCGCGCTCCCCGACGGCGACGGCGCCCCCTCCCCCGGCCGGCTCCCCGCGGACCCGGCGCAGGATCCGCACGCGGCGTGGCGGGAGCAGATGAAGGCCGCCACCGTGGCCTCGGGCGCCCGCTGCACGTGCGAGGACGGCGCGGTCCCGGACCCCGACTGTCCCGTGCACCGCTGGGACTACGCCTGAGCCGAGGCCGCCCCCACCCCGGCGGCCACGGCCTCGCGCACCGGGCGCACGCCCGTCATCCCCGGGTCTGCCGGGCCCGCGGAGGGGTCCTCGGGGTCCCGGGCGGGATCGCCGCCCGGGCCGCGGACGAGGTCGTCGTCGGGGTCGAGGATCTCCAGGACCACGCGGGCGCACAGCCAGAGGACGGCCAGCATGTGGGCGAGGATCGCGGCCACGTACACAGAGTCGTCCATGGAGTGCTGCGGCATGGACCCGGAGGCCCCCTTGGCCAGGTACATCCAGACGGCGAAGAAGTGCAGCGCCTCCACGGTCTGCCACACCCAGAAGTCCTTCCAGCGGGGCAGGGCCAGCGCCATCAGCGGGATCAGCCAGATCACGAACTGCGGGGAGTACACCTTGTTGGTCAGCACGAACGCGGCGACCACCAGGAACGTCAGCTGCGCCAGCCGCGGCGGGCGCTTCGCGACCACGCCGAGCACGAAGATCCCGAGGCAGCACACCGCGAACGCGCCGTAGGCGTACATGCCCAGCCGCTCGTCGGGCACCGCCGCCCAGCCGGCCTGCGCGGCGACGACGTCCCACGCGTGCCACACGCTGGAGAGCCCCGGGCCGCGCTCTGCGGAGAAAGTGAAGAACACCTTCCAGGACTCGAAGTGGGTCAGCATCAGGGGCAGGTTCACGGCCAGCCACGCGGCCACGGCGCCCCCCGTGGCCTTCAGGAAGGGCCCGAAGCGGCGTGAGCGCACGGCCAGGATGAGGAGGGGGCCGAGGATCAGCAGCGGGTACAGCTTGGTGGCGGCGCCCAGGCCGAACAGCACGCCGGCCCAGCCGGGCCGCCCGCGGAGCCACACCCACATGCCCCAGGCCATGAGCGCCACGGCCCACAGGTCCCAGTTGACGGTGCCCGCCAGGATGATCCCCGGGGCGACCGCCACCATGAGCCCGTCCGTCCAGCGCCGGCCCGCCGTGCGCACGGTGAGCACGGCGGTGGCCGCCCACAGCCCGACGACGAACAGCAGGTTCACGCACCAGAACACCACGGTGCCCACGCTCGCCGGGAACGGCAGCCACTGCGTGAGCTGCGCCCCCACGGAGGCCACCAGGGACATCAGCACCGGGTACTCGAACGTGGATCCGGCCTGGAACGGCGCCCAGGGGTCCGCGGCGAACCCGCGCCCGCCGTAGAGCGCGGCCCAGTCCGAGTAGCAGCCCGCGTAGTAGACGTTCGGCGCACCCCAGCCGTGCAGCAGGCACGGCGACTTCTGGAGCACCGTGGCGATCGCCCCCAGCGCCACCAGCAGGGCCGTCAGGGCCACGGGCCCCGCCCACGCGCCGGTTCCGCGACCCCGGCCGTTGGCCGCCAGGCCCCCCGGGATCGCGAAGCGTCCGCCCCGGTCCCCCGGCGCCGGCACGACGCGCGGGTCCACCTCCCCCTCGGGGGTCGCCTCGTCGGACTCCACCGCCCCGGACCCCGCCGACGGTGCGCCCTCAGCGGAACCGGGGGGCGGCGTCGTGAGGGCGTGCCGCGGCGCGCGGTGCGCTCCCACGGGGACGTCCGGCCGCGCCTGCGG
>NZ_JAKRNH010000160.1:0-3542 GCF_022346985.1 Micrococcus sp. ACRRV | reverse complement strand
GAGCAAGAACGCCGAGACGCCCTCCCCGACTGGCTCCACCACTACAACCAGCATCGCCCCCACAGCGCCTGCGGGAACCAGCCGCCCTTCTCACGATTGATCAACGTCCCCGGACAGTACATCTAGGGGCGGGTCCTAGGGTGGGCCCATGGCCATCGAGCGATCCTCCGCCCCTTCCGGCGGCCCGCTGCCCCGCGGCATCCAGCACATCGGGGTGACCGTGCCCGACCTCGACGCCGCCACCCGCTTCCTCGCCGACGGCCTCGGCGCGAAGGTGGCCTACGACGGGCTGAGCCCCGAGGACGAGCCCCGCAGCGGGCCGGAGGTGGAGCGCCAGCTCGGCCTCCCTGCCGGTGCGGAGATCCGCCGGCAGCGGATGCTCGTCATCGGCGAGGGGCCCGGTCTCGAGATGTTCGAGGTCTCCGGCGAGCAGCGTCCCGCGAGCGGGCTTTCCGACCTGGGGCTGAATCACATCAGCCTCTACTGCGACGACATCGACGGCAGCCTCGCGCGACTCGTGGCCGCGGGCGGCGAGGCGCTCTCCGAGGTGCACGGGAACAGCCGGCACGAGGACACCCCCGGGAACGGGAGCGTCTACGTGCGCGCACCGTGGGGGATGCTCATCGAACTGCAGACCATCCCGGGCGGGCACACCTATCCCGCCGATGCAGAGGCCGAGGTCTGGATGCCCCGTCCGCGCTGACCGGACAGTCCGCACCGGCCCGCGGGGCAGGCCGCTCAGGTGCGTGCCCGGCCCGCGGCCCGGGCCGCGCGGCGCTGCACGCGGGAGGCGTTCGCCTGGTCCAGGGTGAACACCACCAGCGAGAGCCAGATCAGGGCGAAGCCGGCCCAGCGGGCGGCGGGCATGCGCTCCCCGAGCACGGCGACCGCCACCAGGAACTGCATGATCGGCGCGATGTACTGCAGCATGCCGAGGGTGGTGAGCGTGAGGGATTGCGCCGCGGCGGAGAACAGGATGAGCGGCACGGCGGTGAGCACGCCGAGGCCGGCCATCATCCAGAAGTGGCCCGGGCCCTCGGAGACGGTGGTGAGCAGCCCGGCCTGCGCCAGGAACACCATGCCCACCGCGAACGCCGGGAGCAGCACCACCGTCTCCGCCGTCATGGTGGTCACCGCGTGCACGGGCACGGGGAAGCGCTTCTTCACGAAGCCGTACATGCCGAACGTGAACGCCAGCCCCAGGGCTATCCACGGCACCTGGCCCATCGCCACGGACATCACCACGACGGCGACCACGGCGATCCCGACGGCGATCCACTGCCCGCGGCGCAGCCGCTCGCCGAGGAACAGCACACCGAGCAGCACGTTCACCAGCGGGTTCATGAAGTAGCCGAGCGAGGCCTGGAGCACGTTCCCCGAGGTGACCGAGTGTGCGTAGAGCAGCCAGTTCACCGCGATGAACGCGGCGGCCAGGGTGATGCTGCCCCACCGGGCGCGGGTGGCCAGGGCCGTGCGCAGCTCCGGCAGCCGCCGCATGACCGCGAGCAGCAGCAGGCAGAAGATCAGCGCGGAGACGACGCGCACCACCACGATCTCCACCGCGCCGGCCGGGGCGGTGGCCGCCATGTACAGGGGCAGCAGCCCCCAGATGACGTACGCCGCGAAGCCCCGGGCCAGGCCCCGGGGGTCGTTCGCGGGCGCGGGGGTGATCGTGGGCAGGGCGCCGGTGTCCGGCGCGGCGGCCGCAACGGGGACGCCGTCCCGCGGCGCGTCCGGGCCGGACGGGGAAGGGGAGTGGCTCACCTGGGCCACTGTACGGCGGGGCCGTGCCCCGGGCGGCCGGGTGAGCACTCTCACCCGCCGGGCGCCGGCGGAGATCGGTAGACTCGGGGGTTGATCCCGCGCGCCGTGGTCCGGGCCCGCCCCGCGGACCGGCGTGCACCGCCGTCGTCAGAGAAGGACACCCCCGCCGTGACCGAACGCCCTGATCGCCCGCTGCGCATCGCCGTCGTCGGCGCCGGCCCCGCCGGTGTCTACACCGCGGACATCCTCACCAAGGAGGAGCGGGACTTCCAGGTCAGCATCGACCTGTTCGACCGCTACCCGGCCCCGTTCGGCCTGATCCGCTACGGCGTGGCCCCGGACCACCCGCGCATCAAGGGCATCGTCACGGCCCTGCACAAGGTCATGGACCGCGGCGACATCCGCTTCATCGGCAACGTGGACGTGGGCACCACCGTGTCCCTGGAGGACCTGCGCCGCCTCTACGACGTCGTCGTGTTCACCACCGGCGCCGTGCGCGACGCCGCCCTGGACGTGCCCGGCGTCGAGCTGGAGGGCTCCTTCGGCGGTGCCGACTTCGCCTCCTGGTACGACGGCCACCCGGACGTGCCCCGCGAGTGGCCGCTCGACGCGCAGTCGGTGGCCGTGATCGGCAACGGCAACGTGGCCCTGGACGTGGCCCGCATCCTCTCCAAGCACGCGGACGACCTGCTGGTCACCGAGATCCCGGACAACGTCTACCGGGACCTGAAGGCCTCCCCGGTGACGGACGTGCACGTGTTCGGCCGCCGCGGCCCCGCGCAGATCAAGTTCACCCCGCTCGAGCTGCGCGAGCTGGCGCACTCCCGCGACGTGGACATCGTCCTCTACGAGGAGGACTTCGACTTCGACGAGGCCTCGGAGAAGGCCATCGAGGAGAACAACCAGGTCCGCACCATGGTCGGCACGCTGACCAACTGGCTGATGGAGCAGGAGGACCGCACCGAGCAGGCCTCCCGCCGCCTGCACCTGCACTTCCTGCAGGCCCCGGAGGAGTTCCTCGACGCCGACGGCGACGGCCGCGTGGACGGCCTGCGCATGCGTCGCATGGAGCTCGACGGCCAGGGCGGGATCACCCCGACCGACGAGACCGTGGACTACGACGTCCAGGCCGTGTACCGGGCGGTGGGCTACTTCGGCTCTCCGGTGCCGGGCGTGGAGTTCGACGACGTCCGCGGCGTCATCCCGAACGCCGAGGGCCGCGTGCTCGACGCCGCCGGGCATCCCGTGCCGGGGCTGTACACCTCGGGCTGGATCAAGCGCGGGCCGGTCGGCCTCATCGGCTCCACCAAGGGCGACTCCCTGGAGACGATCAAGCACCTCATCGAGGACGAGCCCGGCCTGTACACCGCCGAGGACCCGTCCGAGCAGGCCGTCCTGGACCTGCTGGCCGAGCGCGGCGTGGACTACACGACCTGGGAGGGCTGGCACGCCCTGGACGCGCACGAGAAGGCGCTCGGCGCCGAGGCCACCCAGGCGGGCCCGGTCGAGCGCGAGCGGGTGAAGGTCGTGGACCGCGCCGAGATGACCCGCATCTCCCGCGCGGGCACTGGCCTGGCCTGAGCGGCCCGGGCGGCGGCGGCCCGAGCGCGGCCCGAGACGGCCCGCCGCCGCGCCCTCTCCACCGACGGGGCACCCGCTAGGTGTGATGTCCAGGGACGTTGTTGCGTGAGCAGCTGACAGGCGAAGGCCTCCTGTTGCGAGAGTGGAGTTGTCAAGAAACCGCTCACGCGAACAGAAGGCCTTCATGTCCCACGCTA
>NZ_JAKRNH010000015.1:0-33739 GCF_022346985.1 Micrococcus sp. ACRRV | reverse complement strand
CCCCGCACCCGACCCGGCCGACGACGACCCCCTCTCCCCCGCGGAGGGGCGCGCACTCCTCGCCGCCAACGCGGAGTCGCTCCTCGGGCCCAGCCGCCCGGGCCGGGAGACCCGGATCATGGTCACCATGCCCTCCGAGGCCGCCACGAACGCCGCCCTGGTCCAGGGCATGGCCGACGCCGGCATGGACCTGGCCCGCGTGAACGCCGCCCATGACGGCGAGGCCGCCTGGGCAGCGATGGTCGCGAACATCCGCGGCGTCGCCCGGGACGGGGGCCGTCCCGCCCCCCGCATCTGCATGGACCTGGCCGGGCCGAAGCTGCGCACGGGGCCGCTCGAGCCGGGACCCGGCGTCGTGAAGGTCAAGCCCCGCCGGGACGTGGACGGGACCGTGCTGGAGCGCTCCCGCGTGTGGTTGGGCGAGGCGGACGCCCCGGAGGCCGCGGACGCCGTCGTCCTGCCGCTGGACCCGGCCGGCTCGGGGCACTCACCGGTGCTGTCCGCGCTGCGCCCCGGCGACCACGCGATGCTCACCGACGCCCGCGACTCCGACCGCACCCTGCACGTGCTGGCCGCCACGGAGGCGGGCGTGCTCCTGGCCTGCCGCAAGACCGTGTACTGGCACACCGGCCTCGAGGTGGACACCCCGCGCGGGACCCTGGTGGTCGGCGCGCTGCCGTCCGTCCCCCAGGCGATGCGCGTGCACGCCGGCGACGAGATCGTGCTCACCCGCTCCATGGACCCGCGCCCCGCGGTGAGCGAGGGGCCGTTCACGATCGGCTGCTCCCTGCCTCAGGCGTTCCAGGACGTGCGCCCGGGCGAGCGCGTCCTGATCGACGACGGCAAGATCACGGGCGAGGTCGTCTCGAACGACGGCGAGGCCATCACGCTGACCGTGACCGAGGCGGGCCCGACCGGGGCCAAGCTCCGGGCGGAGAAGGGCGTGAACTTCCCGGACACGGACCTGCGCCTGCCGGCCCTGACGGACGAGGACCGCTCTCACCTGCCGTTCGCGGCCGCGCACGCGGACGTCGTGAACATGTCCTTCGTCCGCTCCCCCGCGGACGTCGCCGCCCTCATCGACGCCCTCGACGCGGAGGACGCCCGGGGCGTGGGCGTCTCCCTGAAGATCGAGACCGTCGGGGCGTTCGAGCGGCTGCCGGCGATGCTCCTCGAGGCCATGCGGTGGAACGACGTGGGCGTCATGATCGCCCGCGGCGACCTCGCCGTGGAGGCCGGGTTCGAGCGCATGGCCGAGCTCCAGGAGGAGATCCTCTGGCTCTGCGAGGCCGCGCACGTCCCCGCCGTCTGGGCCACGCAGATCCTGGAGACCCTGGCCAAGCAGGGCCTGCCGTCCCGCGCCGAGATCACGGACGCCGCCATGGCGCAGCGCGCCGAGGCGGCCATGCTGAACAAGGGCCCGTACATCGACGAGGCGATCGGGGCCCTCTCCGACATCCTCACCCGCATGGGGGGCCACGCGGACAAGAAGCGCGACATGCTGCGCCGCCTGCGCTCCTGGTCGCTCTGACGGTGCATGCCGCGGGGGCGGTTCAGGACTGCGGACGGTCCCAGGGGTGCGGCTGACCCTGCGGGGCCTGCGGCGCCTGCGGATCCTGCCGCGGTCGGCCGCCGCGCGCCTCGATGAGCCGGGCGACCTCCTCCGGGGGCAGCGTCACCCCGTAGGAGCGGTCCAGGCCGGCGGGCGCGGCGGGGTCCTGCGCCGGGCCGTCGACGTGCGCCGGTGCGGGCTCGGCGGAGGAGGCCGGGGCGGCGTGCGAGCCCGAGGGGCCGGACACCGCCGAGCCGGACGGCGCGGGGGCGGGGGCCGGGGCGGGGGCCGACTCCTGCACGGGCATCGGTGCGGGTGCCGGCGTCGCCGCCCCGCGGGCGCCGAGGCCGAGCTCCTGGCGGGCGCGCCCGGCATGCTCGAAGGCGACCACGAGGTCGTAGCCGCCGGGCACGAGGGCCTGCGTGGACGCGAAGCCGTGGCGGCCCTTGCGGGAGGCGAAGCCGACGACGCCGAAGATCACCCAGACCGCCACGCCCAGCAGCGCCGAGGTGACGATCTGCATGCCGCCGGCGGAGGAGTCGAGGAGGAGCAGGAAGGCGCCGATCATCGCGCCGAACAGGGCGCCCTGCACGGCCGCTCCGAGGGCCACCCGGCCGTAGTTCAGGCGGCCGCGCACCCGCTCCACGACGCGCAGGTCCTTGCCCACGATGGAGAGCGCGGTCACCGGGAAGTCGGCCTCGGCCAGGCGGTCCACCTGCTCACGGGCCTGCTCGTAGGTGCTGTACGTGGCCAGGAGCTCGCCCTGAGGCAGGCCGCCGGCGGCGGGTCCGGACATCATCATCGACATGCCTCCATTGTGCCCGGCCCTCCGCCGGCCCGCGGCGGCCTCCGCCGCGGGCGGACGGGCGCCACCCACTAGGCTGGTCCGGTGAACTCCCCTCGGATCTTCGTGGCCCGACTGCTGGGCCTGGACGTGTTCGACCCGCTCGGCGACCGCCTCGGCCGTCTGCGGGACGTGGTGGTGCTCGACCGCGGACGCGGGGCCCGCTCGGCGGCCACGGGCCTCGTCATCGAAGTCCCCGGCAAGAAGCGCGTGTTCGTGCCGATGACGCGCGTGACCTCCATGGACTCCGGCCAGATCATCACCACGGGCCTGATCAACCTCCGCCGGTTCTCCCGGCGGGGCGCGGAGCAGACGGTGGCCGGCGACCTGTTCGACCGGCGGGTGCACCTGACGGACGGCTCCGGCCGCGCCGTCGTGGAGGACCTGGGCATCGAGCAGCAGCGCAACGGCGACTGGCTGGTGACGGACTACTACGTGCGCCGCGACGACGGCCGCACCGCGTTCGGCCGGCCCCGCGGCGAGCACCTGCTCGTCTCCTGGGACGAGGTCGCCTGGGGCGCGGCGGCCGAGCCGCAGGGTGCCTCGAGCTTCGTCGCCGCCCACGACGACCTCAAGCCCGCGGACCTCGCGGACATGCTCCACGAGATGACGGACAAGCGGCGCGTCGAGGTCGCCAACGAGCTGCAGGACGAGCGCCTCGCCGACGTCCTCCAGGAGCTCCCCGACGACGACCAGGTCCAGATCCTCTCCCACCTGGACATCGAGCGCGCCGCGGACGTCCTGGAGGAGATGGATCCCGACGACGCGGCGGACCTCCTCAACGAGCTGCCGGACTCGCAGCAGGAGCTCCTGCTGGAGCTCATGGAGCCCGAGGACGCGGAGGACGTGCGGCGCCTGCTCGAGTACGAGGAGGACACGGTCGGCTCGATCATGACGCCGGTGCCCGTGGTGCTGCCCCCGGAGGCCACCGTGGCCGAGGCGATGGCCACCATCCGCCAGCAGGAGATCTCCCCGGCGCTGGCGTCCCTGGTGATCGTCGCCCGGCCTCCCCTGGAGACCCCCACCGGCCGCTACCTGGGCGTCGTGCACTTCCAGCGCCTGCTGCGCTACCCTCCGCCCGAGGCGATCGGCAACATCATGGACAAGGACCTCGAACCGGTCTCCGACATGGACTCCGTGGCCCACGTGACCCGCGAGCTGGCGACCTACAACCTGACGAGCATCCCCGTGGTCAACGCCCAGCACCGCGTGGTCGGCGCCGTCAGCGTGGACGACGTGCTGGACCACATCCTGCCGGAGGACTGGCGCGCCATGGACCCCGAGGACCACCCCGAGACGGAAGGCCAGGACTGACCATGCCCCAGAGCCCCCGCGACCCACGGGACACCCGCGCCACCGGCCTCGACACGCCGATGCGGGCCCGTGAGCGTGTCATGCCGCGCCTGACGCCCAACCCGGACGCGTTCGGCGAGTGGACGGAGGGCATCGCCCGGTTCATGGGCACCCCGCAGTTCCTGCTGTGGATGACCTTGTTCTGCCTAGTGTGGGTGGGGTGGAACTCCTACGCCCCCGAACCCTGGCGCTTCGACTCCGCGGCCCTGGGCTTCACGGCACTGACCCTCATGCTCTCCCTCCAGGCCTCCTACGCGGCCCCGCTGCTGCTGCTCGCGCAGAACCGGCAGGACGACCGCGACAAGGTGGCCCTGCGCGAGGATCGCGACCGTGCCGAGCGCAACCTCGCGGACACCGAGTTCCTGACTCGCGAGATCTCCGGCCTGCGCATCGCCCTCCAGGACATGGCCACCCGCGACTACGTCCGCGGTGAGCTCCGCGCCATGAACGAGGACCTCGTGGCCGCGCTCCGCGAGGTCGTCCGGGAGGAGGTCCGCGAGGAGCTGCGCGCCGAGGAGGCGGGCCCGGCCGTGGCCCCCAAGCCCAAGGAGAAGTCCAAGAAGAAGTCGTCCCGCCGGGAGCCGGGCCGTCCCGACGGGACGGAGGCGCACACGACCACGCTGGCGATCATCGCCGCCCAGGAGGCTGCGGATCAGGGTGGCGCCGCCCCTGACGCGGCCCATGCCGCCGACGACGCCGGGCAGGACGCCCCGTGAGCGCCCCGGCCCTGCCCCGCCCGGAGGTGCGGACCCCTCTGGAGGCTGCGGTCCTCGCGGCTCTCGACGGCGTGGTCGACCCGGAGATCCGCCGGCCGATCACGGAGCTCGGCATGGTCCGCTCCGTGGCGGAGACCGGCGGGGGCCATGTGGCCGTCGAGGTGCTGCTGACCATCGCCGGGTGTCCCCTGAAGGGGACCATCCAGGCGGACGTGGCCGCCGCCGTCGCGGACGTGCCGGGGTGCGCCGGCGTGGACGTGCGCCTGGGCGTGATGACCCCCACCGAGCGTGCCGCCCTCCAGGAGGCGCTGCGCGGGGCACGCCCCGCGAACCCCTTCGCGGAGGACTCGCTCACCCGCGTCCTCGCGGTCGCCTCGGGCAAGGGCGGCGTCGGCAAGTCCACGGTCACGGCCAACCTGGCGGTCGCGCTGGCCGGCCGGGGACTGTCCGTGGGGCTGATCGACGCGGACGTGCACGGCTACTCCATCCCGGGCCTGCTCGGCGTCCAGGCCTCCCCCACACGCGTGGGTGAGCTGATCCTGCCGCCCGTCTCGCGGGGCGTGAAGGTCATCTCGATCGGCATGTTCCTGGACGCGGACCGGCCGGTGGCCTGGCGCGGGCCCATGCTGCACCGCGCGCTCGAGCAGTTCGTCACGGACGTGCACTGGGGGGACCTGGACGTGCTCCTCGTGGACCTGCCCCCGGGCACCGGGGACATCGCCATCTCGACGGCGCAGCTGCTGCCGGCCTCGGAGCTCGTGGTGGTGACCACCCCGCAGCACGCCGCCGCGCAGGTGGCCGCGCGGGCCGGTCAGCTGGCGGCGCAGACCGGTCAGCGGGTCGCCGGCGTCGTGGAGAACATGGGGCCGATGGCCCTGCCGGACGGCACCGTGCTGGACGTCTTCGGCGCCGGCGGCGGCCAGGAGGTCGCGGACCGGCTCTCCGGCGCGCTGGGCACGTCGGTGCCGCTGCTGGGCACCGTGCCCCTGGACCCGGCGCTGCGCCGCGGGGGCGACGCGGGCGAGCCCGTGGTCGTCTCCGCGCCGGAGAGCCCGGCGGCCGCGGCCCTGCAGGAGGTCGCCGCTCGGCTGGCGGTGCGCCCCGGGAGCCTGCGCGGGCGCGGGCTCCCCGTCAGCCCTCGCTGACCGGGCGGGGCCCGGAGGGGCGGGCGCTCAGGTGGCGTCGACGTCGAACGGCGCCGGGGCCTTGCCGAGCAGGTCGAGGGGATCCGGGTCGGTGCCCAGGTGCTGCAGCGGGGCCGGGTCCGTGAGGACCTCCTCGGCGCGTCCGGAGGCCAGGAGGGCGGCCGCGACGCCGGCGGCGGCGGCCCCGGCCGGGGAAGGGGACGCGGCCGCCACGGGGACCGCGGCGGAGGGGACGTCCTCCGGGGTGGGGGCGTCGGACGGCGCCGAGGCGCCCCCGCCTGCCGGGGCGGCCGTGCTGCCGTCGCCCGAGGGGCGGCGGAACAGCGAGCGGGGGTCCATGTCCCGCAGGTCCTGGGCGGAGAGGCCGCCTTGCAGGTCCTCGGCGGCCACGCCGGTCAGCTCCTGCGCGCGGGCCGCGGCCGTGGAACCGTCGGCCGGCTCGCGGAGCGCGTCGCGGATGATCCGGCGGGGGTCGTACTGGCGGGGGTCGTACCTGCGCCAGTCCACGGAGTCGAAGTCCGTCCCGGTCTCCTCCTTGAACTGCGTCTTGGCGCCCTCGGCCATGTCCCGGGTCTTGCGGATGCCCTGTGCCAGGGCGCGGGTGTACTCGGGGAGCTTCTCCGGCCCGAGGACCACGAAGGCCAGGACGATCAGGACGATCAGCTCGGAGCCGTTGATGCCAAACACGCTCGTGACTCTACTAGACGCTCACCGGGCGCCCGCGGCCGGGTTCCGCACGGCCGCGCCGCCCACGCGGCCGTCCAGGAGGCGGTCCAGACCGCGCTCCAGCCGGTCGCGGGGATCCTCGTCGCGGCGGGGCGGGGCCAGCCCCGAGCGCTCGACGACGACGAGCTGGCTCAGCAGCGCCTCCGCCTGGGACCGGGGCACGGAGGCGTCCACCCGGTAGACGGCGTCCGACGTGCTCAGCCACGCCTCCCAGCCGCCGTCGGCGTGGTCGGCGATGCGGTAGTCCATGCCCACGGGGAGCCGGGCCTCGCTCGCTCCGGACACCCCCACCCCACCCTGGCGGGCGCACCGGGTGCGCTCGTCCGCGTCCGCCCCGCGGCACTCCCGGACGGTGACGACCGGGCTCGTGCGACCCCAGGCGACGGAGACCTCCGCGGCCTCCCCCACGCGGTCCGCGTGCACGGACAGCGGGCGCATCCCGGAGGCGGAGAGGGACGGCAGGGCCCAGCCCTGGCCGCGCAGCTCGTCCACGCGGGTCGCCACGTCGTCCTCGTCCGCGCTCGCACTGACGGGCGCGCTGACCGCCCGGACGGGGTCGACGTCGGCCGGGGCGGCCGTGGAGGCCGGCCCGCCCAGCATCCAGACGGCCGCGACCAACCCCGCGAGGACGACGAGCACCAGGAGGCCGCAGACGACCGCCCGCCCGGAGACGCCCCGGGGACGCATGACGGCACCGGCCGCCGGGCGGGCGTCCACGGACCGGGCCGCGTCCAGCACCCGGGCCCGCTGGCCGGCCACCGCCCGGCAGTCGGGGCAGCGGGACAGGTGGGCCTCCACCCGGCGGGACGCCCGGGGGGCCAGCACGCCCTCCAGGTAGGAGTCGAGCACGGGCAGGCAGTGTCCTCGTGCCAGCACCCCCACCTCCTCGTCTCCTCGGCCGGGCCGTCGCGGGGCTGGAGGGGTCCGCGGGGCCGGTGCGCTCGTGATGGCCTCCATCATGGCCACCGCACCTGGGAGGAGGCTGGACCGTCCCCCGGCGCCGCGCCCGGATTCCGTACACTGGCCCCGCCCCCGGAGGGGCAGCCGCCGCCTCCGACCGCCGACTCCGAGGTCCCCATGAGCGCCCTGCATCCCCAGCCCACCGACAAGCACGCCTCCTGGGCGTGGGCCGAGGCCCGCACCGCGGAGTCCGAGGTCCTGCTGCGCGCCCGGGAGCGCTCCGCGGAGCTGGGCGTCCGTGCGGTCGGCGAGGGGACGTCGGCGCTGCTCACCGTCCTGGCGGCCACCCGGGCGCCTTCGGCCGTCGTCGAGATCGGTACCGGCGCCGGCGTCTCGGGGCTCGCGCTGATGCGCGGGCTGCCGGAGCGCACCGTGCTCACCACGGTGGACCCCGACGCCGAGGCCCAGCGCGCCGCCCGCGAGGCCTTCTCCGAGGCGCACCTGCCCACCAGCCGGACGCGCATGATCTCGGGCCGCTCCCGCCTGGTCCTCCCCCGCCTCACCACGGGCGCGTACGAGATGGTCGTGGTGGACGGCGAGCCCGCCTCCCGGGCCTTCGACGTGGAGCAGGCGGCCCGCATGCTCGCCCCCGGCGGGCTGCTGGTGGTCGTCGACGCCCTGGACTCGGACCGCGTGCCGCGCGCGGCGGTCCGGGAGGACTCCACCGTCTCCGCCCGGGACGTCGACCGCCTGGTCCGGGAGGACGAGGCGTGGGTCTCGGCCGTGGTCCCCACGGGCACGGGGGTCCTGCTGGCCGTGCGCCGCTGAACCGGCGCCTCCCCGTCCGGACACGGAACGGCCCCCGCACCGTGCGGTGCGGGGGCCGTGTCGTGCGCGCGGGGCCGGGCTCAGGCCTGGGTGACGCCCTCGAGGCACTGCTGGAGCTCCTTGGCCTCGTCGGCGTTGATCTCCAGGACCAGGCGTCCGCCGCCGTCGATCGGGACGCGCATGATGAGGCTGCGGCCCTCCTTGGTCACTTCCATGGGACCGTCCCCGGTGCGGGGCTTCATGGCGGCCATTGCGACTTCCCTTCTCTGGCTTCGCGAGTCAGACGCGCGGACCGTGCCACGTGTCAGAGGTCGTCCCGCCCCCGCGCGTCGGTGGCGCGCGTGACGGGACACACAGCCATTATCGCGGATCCGGCGGGGCCGCGCCAAACGAGCCGCCGTGCGCCATCACCGCCCGACGCCGTCCCCCTCGCCCAGGCGGGCCTCCAGGGCGGCGATGCGCTCCTCGTCGGCGGCGAGCGCCGCCCGCAGCCGGGCGAGCACCTCATCGACCTGATCCCGCTGGTAGCCGGGCACCGCCGTGGCCAGCCGCAGGCGGTCGACGTCGGCGGCGCGCGGGTGCTCCGGCAGCAGCACCGGGTGGGGCGGGGCCTGCCCTGCGGGGTCGGCGGGCCGGGGCAGGGCGCGGCCCAGGGCGGCGGCCGCCAGCGCGGCGACGGCGACGACGGCCACGACGAGGACGGCGATCCAGATCGGCTGCGTCATGCGCGGGCACCCCCGCACGTCGCGCTGACGTGGGCCACGGCCTCCTCGGCCGTGTCCACCACCGTGATGAGGTCCGCGTCCCCCGGCGAGATCATGCCGCGCGCCGTCAGGGTGCCGCGGATCCAGTCCACGAGCGGCCCCCAGAACTCCGTGCCCACGAGCACCACGGGGAAGCGGGTGACCGTCCCGGTCTGGACCAGGGTGAGAGCCTCGAAGAGCTCGTCCAGCGTCCCGAACCCGCCGGGCAGGACGACGAACCCCTGGGCGTAGCGCAGGAACATGACCTTGCGGGCGAAGAAGTAGCGGAAGTCCACCCCGATCCCGACCCACGGGTTCAGCCCGGTCTCGAACGGCAGCTCGATCCCCAGGCCGACGGACACGCCGCCGGCCTCGTCCGCGCCGCGGTTCGCGGACTCCATGGCCCCCGGCCCGCCGCCGGTGATGACGGCCCAGCCCTCCTCCGCCAGCCGACGGCCGATCTCGACGCCGAGCGCGTACTCGTCCGTGCCCTCACCCGTGCGGGCCGAGCCGAACACGGAGATCGCCGGCCCGAGGTCCGCCAGCGTGCCGAACCCCTCGACGAACTCCGACTGGATGCGCAGCACCCGCCAGGCGTCCGAGGTGGACGAGGTCGAGGGCGTACGGGTCTTCCCGGCCGGCGCCCGCCGCGCGTCGAGCAGGAGCTGGTCGAAGGTGGGGGACGCCGCCGCGTCCCCCCGCAGGATCTGGCCGCCGCGGTGCACGCGGTGACGGTCCACGCGGTCCGCGCGGGCGGGATCGGGCTTGTCGGTCATGGTTCCAGCCTAGTCAGGGGCGCCCCGCCCCGGACGCCTCCCGCTGCGGCTGACCGGCGCCGTGCCCCATTCGCGGGCGGTCCTCTGCTCGTGGGTCACCCCACCGAACAGGTGGGCGGCGCAAGGTGTGACGTGCGCTATATTCCCGGGTATGAGCGAGATCACTTCCGGCACCGTCCACGGCTCCACGGCCGCCTCCGGCCCGGCGCCCGCCGCGGCCTCGGACGCCCTCATCCGGCTGGAGCACGTCAACAAGCACTTCGGCGAGTTCCATGCCCTCAAGGACATCGACCTCGCCATCCCGCGCGGCCAGGTGGCCATCGTCCTGGGGCCGTCCGGCTCGGGCAAGTCCACCCTCTGCCGCACCATCAACCGTCTCGAGACCATCGACGACGACGGCGGCCGCATCCTCATCGACGGCCGGCCCCTGCCGTCCGAGGGGCGCGAACTCGCCCGCCTGCGGGCCGAGGTCGGCATGGTCTTCCAGTCCTTCAACCTCTTCGCGCACAAGTCAATCCTCGAGAACGTCACCCTGGGCCCCATCCGGGTGAAGGGCAGGAAGAAGGCGGAGGCCGAGCGTCACGCCCTCGAGCTGCTCGAGCGCGTGGGCGTGGCCCACCAGGCCAAGAAGATGCCCGCCCAGCTCTCCGGCGGCCAGCAGCAGCGCGTGGCCATCGCCCGCGCCCTGGCCATGGAGCCGCAGGCGCTGCTCTTCGACGAGCCCACGTCCGCCCTGGACCCGGAGATGGTCCAGGAGGTCCTCGACGTCATGGTCGGCCTGGCCCGCGAGGGCATGACCATGGTCGTCGTGACCCACGAGATGGGCTTCGCCCGCAAGGCCGGCGACCGGGTCGTCTTCATGGCGGACGGCGAGATCCTCGAGGACACCGACCCCGAGTCCTTCTTCACCCGCCCTCAGCACCCCCGCGCCCAGGAATTCCTGGGCAAGATCCTCGTCCACTGACGCGTGCCGGCCCCGACCGGGGCGCCGTCGTCGTCACCCTCCCCGTCAGCACCCTCCGCACCCAAGGAGTCATCATGGCCCGTTCCCGCATCCTCTCCGTCGCCGCGGTGGCCGCCGCCGCAGCCCTGTCCCTCTCCGCCTGCTCCCCCTCCTCCTCGGGCGGCTCGGGCTCCGCGTCGTCCGCCTCCGGTTCGACCGCCGCACAGTCCGGCTCCTCGGACACCCTCCGGATCGGCATCAAGTACGACCAGCCGGGCCTAGGCTTCCGTGAAGGCCAGAACGCGCCCACCGGCTTCGACACCGACGTCGCCCGCTACGTGGCAGGCAAGCTCGGCGTGGCCGAGGACAAGATCGAGTGGGTCCAGACCCCGTCCGCGAACCGCGAGAACGCCTTGGAGAACGGCGAGGTCGACATGATCTTCGCGACCTACTCCATCACCGACGCGCGCAAGCAGCGCGTGGACTTCGCCGGCCCCTACTTCGTGGCCGGCCAGGACCTGCTGGTCCGCCAGGACGACACCTCGATCACCGGCCCGGACTCCCTCAACGGCAAGAACCTGTGCTCCGTCACCGGCTCGACCTCCGCCCAGAAGATCAAGGACAACTACGCCTCCGGCGTGAACCTGGTCGAGCAGGGCGGCTACGCGGAGTGCGTGACCTACCTGGAGTCCGGCCAGGTGGACGCCGTGACCACGGACGACATCATCCTCGCCGGCCTCGCGGCGACCGACGCCAACAAGGGCAAGTTCAAGGTCGTCGGCCAGCCCTTCACCACCGAGCGCTACGGCGTCGGCCTGCAGAAGGGCTCGGACAAGTGCAAGGACATCAACGAGGCCATCAAGGCCATGAAGGACTCCGGCGAGTGGGAGAAGTCCCTGAAGGCCAACACCGAGGGCACCGGCTACGAGTACTCCGAGGACAAGAACTCCGGCGCCGACGCCGAGTTCGAGCCCTGCGCCTGATCCCTTCCTGACGCCCCACGCGCCGGCGGCGGCTCCGAGACCGGAGCCGCCGCCGTCGTCTGGCACCCGCTCCCGATCCCCGGAGGAGACATGGAATCCCTGTCCACCCTCGTCGAGCAGTACGGCGCCGCCGTGCCGCAGGCCTTCTGGATGAACATCCGGCTGGCCGCGCTCGCCACCCTGGGCGCCTTCATCCTCGGCGTGCTGCTCGCCCTCTGCCGCATCTCCCCCGTGCCCTCCCTGCGGGCCGTCGGAGCGGGCTACGTCCACATCGTGCGCAACACCCCGCTGACCATCATCATGCTGATCGGCGTGCTCGCGGTCTGGGGCCAGCTGAAGGTCACGTTCGCCCCGGACTTCAAGGTCAACTTCTTCGTCTACGCCGTGCTCGCCCTGTCCCTGTACCACGCGGCGTTCATGTGCGAGGCGATCCGCTCCGGCGTGAACACGGTGCCCCTGGGCCAGGCCGAGGCCGCCCGCGCGATCGGCCTGGGCTTCCTGCCCGCCGCCCGCCTGGTGATCCTGCCGCAGGCCCTGCGCGGGGCGATCACCCCGATCGGCAACACCGTGATCGCCCTGACCAAGAACACCACCGTGGCCGCCGCCGCGTCCGTGGCCGAGGCCTCCGGGCTGATGAAGACCATGATCGAGTTCCGGCCCGACGCCATGGTGGCGATCTTCCTGACCATCGCGATCGGGTTCTGCCTGATCGTCATCCCGATCGGCCTGCTGACCACGTGGGCCTCCGACAAGTGGGCGGTGAGCCGATGAGCGCGCAGGCCTCCGTGCTGTTCGACGCCCCGGGTCCGGCGACCCGGCGGCGCATCCTGATCGTCAACCTCGTGGCCCTGGCCCTCGTGCTGGCCGTGGCCGTCGTCGTCGGCATGGCGCTCCAGGACCGCGGCCAGCTCGAGCCGCGCCGCTGGCTGGCCGCGCTCGACGCCAACGCCTGGACCAACTACTACCTGCCGGGCCTGCAGTTCACCCTGCAGTCCGCGGGCATCGCCGTGGTCACCTCGGTGGTGTTCGGCCTGGTGTTCGGCTTCCTGCGCCTGGCGCCGGTCGCGCCGGTGCGGTGGCTGGCGGCCGTCGTCGTCGAGTTCCTGCGGGCCGTGCCCGTCCTCGTGATGATGGTCTTCTTCTACCAGGCGTTCGCGCTGGCGGCCCGCGGCGGGGCGATCAACGCCGCGGACAGCCCGTACTACGCCGTGATCGTGGGCCTGACCCTCTACAACGGCTCCGTCATCGCCGAGCTCGTCCGGTCCGGCGTGACGGGCCTGCCCAAGGGCCAGCGCGAGGCCGCCGCGGCGATCGGCATGACGCCGAACCAGTCACTGCGCCTCGTGGAGGTGCCGCAGGCGCTCGTCGCCATGCTCCCGTCCCTGCTGAGCCAGTTCGTGGTGATCCTCAAGGACTCGGCGCTGGGCTACCTGATCGGCTTCTTCGAGCTGCTGCAGTACGCCCGCCAGCTCGGCTCCGGCCAGGGCAACATCCTGCAGACGCTGGTGGTGGCCGCCGTGATCTTCATCCTGATCAACATGCTGCTCACCTGGTTGGCCACGCTGCTCTCCCGCCGACTGTCCTCCCGCACCTCCGGGAGGACGAAGCCCCACGCCGGCTCGACCGCCGTGACCATCGGGAAGGACTGAGCCCCCCCCCGACGGGTCTCCGTCGCCGCGGGCCGGGTCTCCTCACGGACGCCCGGCCCGTGGTCGTCTCGGGGGGCGGAGGGATGACAGGGCGGCGGCTCAGCCCCGCAGCCAGGCCTCGAGGGCGTCCCGGCAGCGCTCGACGGCCGCACGCTCCACGTGTTCGTCGTCCGTGTGGGCGAGCAGGGCGTCCCCGGGACCGAAGTTCACGGCGGGCACGCCGAGCTCGGAGAAGCGGGCGACGTCCGTCCAGCCGTACTTGGGCATGGGCTCCCCGCCCACGGCGGCCACGAAGGCCGCGGCGGCGGGCCGGTCCAGGCCCGGGCGGGCGGCGGGCGAGGCGTCCGTGACCTCCACCTGGGCGTCCCAGTCCACGCCGGCGGCCGCGAAGACCTCCCGGACGTGGGCGTGCGCCTGCTCGAGGGTCTTGTCCGGGGCGAACCGGTAGTTCACCTCGGTGGCCGCGGCGTCGGGGATGACGTTGCCGGCCACTCCCCCGGACACGCGGATGGCGTTCAGGCCCTCGCGGTAGTCCAGCCCCTCCACCGTGACGGTGGCGGGCTCGTAGGCGGCCAGGGCGCTCAGCAGTGCGCCCAGCTTGTGGATCGCGTTGTCCCCGCGCCACGCGCGCCCGGAGTGCGCGGCGACCCCCTCGAACCGCACCCGGTACCGGCAGGTGCCGTTGCAGCCGCCCTCCACGACGCCGTCCGTGGGCTCGAGCAGCACGGCGAAGTCGCCCTCGAGCAGCTCCGGGGCCTGGCGGGCGATGCGGGCGAGGCCGGACCGCGCGGAGTCGACCTCCTCGTGGTCGTAGAACACCCAGGTGACGTCGTGGACCGGGTCCGGGCCGTCCGCCCGTCCGAACAGGCCGGCCAGGGCCAACTGGACGGCGACGCCGGACTTCATGTCCACGGCGCCACGGCCGTAGAGCACGTCCCCCTCCCAGGCGGAGGGGACGGTGCCGCGCGCTCCGGGCGCAGTGGGCAGGGGCACGGTGTCCAGGTGGCCGGCGAGGATCACCCGGCCGGGCAGGCCCAGCTCGGTGCGGGCCACGATCGCGTCCCCGAAGCGCCGCACGCCCAGCCGCGGCAGGCGGGCCAGCGCCGCCTCGACGGCGTCGGCGAGCGGGCCCTCGTCGTCGGAGACCGACGGCGCGTCCAGCAGCGTGGCGGTCAGCGCGGCGACGTCGAGGTCGGCGGCGGCGAGGTCGGGCAGGACGGGGGCGACGGCGTCGGTCATGGCGTCCATCCTACGGACGGGGCGGGCCGCTGCACCGGCCCCGGCACGGGCGGGTCGGTAGTCTGACGCGCATGACCGACACCTCGCAGACCTCCTCCGCCCGCCTCGTCTCCGGCCACGGCCTGGCCACCCGCGCCGCCGACGGCGCCGTCCTCGACGTCTGGTTCCCCGCGCCCGTCACCGGCCCGCTGGCTTCCGCCGATGCGTCCCTCGCCGGCACCCTCGAGGGCCTCGCAGCCGCCGACGCGGATCGCGGCACCACCCAGGACGTCGTCGCCCTCGAGGCGGACCTCGACGTCGCCCCCGCCTCCGCGGAGGACGCCTGGCTGCGCCTGCACGCCCTCTCCCACCGCCTGGTGCGCCCCAACGAGCTGAACCTGGACGGGGTGTTCGGCCTGCTCACCAACGTCGTGTGGACGAACTTCGGCCCGTGCGCGGTCGAGGGCTTCGAGGCGACCCGTGCCAAGCTGCGCGCCCGCGGCGCCGTGAACGTCTACGGCGTGGACAAGTTCCCCCGCATGACCGACTACGTGGTGCCCACCGGCGTGCGCATCGGCGACGCCGACCGCGTCCGCCTCGGCGCGCACCTGGCCGAGGGCACGACCGTGATGCACGAGGGCTTCGTCAACTTCAACGCCGGCACCCTGGGCCACTCCATGGTGGAGGGCCGCATCTCCGCCGGCGTGGTGGTGGGCGACGGCTCCGACCTCGGCGGCGGCGTGTCCATCATGGGCACCCTCTCCGGCGGCGGCACCCAGAAGGTCGTCATCGGCGAGCACGTGCTGCTCGGCGCGAACTCCGGCGTGGGCATCTCCATCGGCGACGACTCCGTGGTGGAGGCCGGCCTGTACGTCACCGCGGGCACCGTGGTGACCGTGGTGGAGCCCGGCCGGGAGCCGCGCACCGTCAAGGCGGTCGAGCTCTCGGGCGTGACCAACCTGCTGTTCCGCCGCAACTCCGTGACCGGCGGCGTGGAGGTCCTCCCCCGCGACGGCCGCACCGTGGCGCTCAACGCGGAGCTGCACGCGAACTGACGCTCCTGAGCTGAACGCCGACGGCCCCCGCACCCTGTCCGGGTGCGGGGGCCGTCGCGCGGTCGGCGGGGTCCGGGGCGCGCGCCCCGGCGCCCCGGTCAGCGCTGCGGGTACTGGCGCAGCTGCTCGCCCACGTAGATCTGGCGCGGGCGGCCGATCTTGGTGGCCGGGTCCTCCGTCAGCTCGCGCCACTGGGCGATCCAGCCGGGGAGGCGACCCAGGGCGAAGAGGACGGTGAACATCTTCTCGGGGAAGCCCATGGCCTTGTAGATCACGCCGGTGTAGAAGTCGACGTTCGGGTAGAGACGACGCTCCACGAAGTAGTCGTCGGCGAGGGCCTTCTCCTCGAGGCGCATGGCGATCTCGAGCAGCTCGTCGTTGCCGCCGAGCTTGGCCAGGATGTCCTCGGCGGTCTTCTTGACGATCTTGGCGCGCGGGTCGTAGTTCTTGTAGACGCGGTGTCCGAAGCCCATCAGGCGGACGCCGTCCTCCTTGTGCTTCACCTTCTCCATGAAGTCCTCGGGCTTGATGCCCTCGGCCTGGATCCTGCGCAGCATGTTGAGGACGGCCTCGTTGGCACCGCCGTGCAGGGGGCCGTAGAGGGCGTTGATGCCGGCCGAGACGGAGGCGAAGAGGTTGGCGTCCGTGGAGCCCACCAGGCGCACCGTGGAGGTCGACGCGTTCTGCTCATGGTCCGCGTGGAGCATGAGGAGCAGGTCGAGCGCCTTGACCATGTCCGGGTCGATCTCGTACTCCTCGGCGGGCACGCCGAAGCACAGGCGGAGGAAGTTCTCCACGTAGTTGAGGTTGTTGTGCGGGTACATGAACGGCTGGCCCAGCGACTTCTTGAACGCGTAGGAGGCCAGCACCGGCAGCTTCCCCAGCAGGCGCACGGTGGAGATGTGGACCTGCTCGGGGTCCTTGGGGTCCAGGGAGTCCGCGTAGAAGGTGGACAGGGCGGACACGGAGGAGGACAGCACCGGCATCGGGTGCGCGTCGCGCGGGAAGCCGTTGAAGAACATCTTCAGGTCCTCGTGGACCATGTTGTGGCGCAGGATGTTGGTCTCCCAGGCCTCCAGGGCCTCCTTGGACTCCGGCAGCTCGCCGTAGATGAGCAGGTAGGCGACCTCCATGAACGAGGAGTGCTCGGCGAGGTCCTCGATCGCGTAGCCGCGGTAGCGCAGGATGCCCTGGTCGCCGTCGATGTAGGTGATGGCGGACTTGGCGTTGGCGGTGTTCATGAAGCCCGGGTCGTAGGTGACCTTGCCGGTCTCCTTGAGCAGCGGGGCGACGACGATGCCGTCGTTGCCCTCGGCCGCCTTCTCGACGCCGAGGTCCAGGGTCTTCTCGCCGACCGTCAGTCGGGCGGACTCAATCTCGCTCACGGGTGTCTCCCTCGTCTTCCTGTCAGGTGGGCCCGCGGCGCGCAGGACTGGGCGCGCACACGGGGACGATTCTTCTCCACTCTACCCAGTCGGGCCGGGCGGCACGCCACCGGTGGACCCGCGGGGCCGCGCCGTGGACGGCGCCCCCGGAGCCGGGGGCGCCGTCGGCCGTGCGTCTCAGCGGGGCAGCGGGCCGCGCGCGGTCAGCCGAGCGGCGCCGGCGGCCACGGCCTCGTCCGAGGCGGTGATCGCCACACGGACGTGCCCGTGGCCGGCGGCGCCGTAGAAGACGCCCGGCCCGGCCACGATCCCCAGCTCGGCGAGCTCGCCGAGCAGGTCCCACGAGTCCTGCGCGGTGCCCTGACCGGGGGCGATGTCCGCCCGGCGGGTCCACAGGTACAGGCCGGCCTCGGAGTGGTCCACCGCGTACCCGGCGGACTCGAGGGCCGCCTTCAGCGCGGCGCGCCGCTCCCGGTAGAGGTCCTTCTGGGCTGTCACGTGGGCGTCGTCGCGGAGGGCCACGGCCATGGCGTGCTGCACGGGCCCGGGCACGATCATCCCGGCGTGTTTGCGGGTGTTGGTCAGCGGCGCGATCAGCTCGGGGTCGCCGGCGACGAACGCCGCGCGGTACCCGGCGAGGTTGGACTGCTTGGACAGCGAGTACACGGAGAGCAGGCCGGTGAGGTCCCCGCCGGAGACCTCGGGGGCGAGGATGCACGGGACGACGCGGTCCTCCCACTCGTCCCAGCCGAGCTCGGCGTAGCACTCGTCGCCGCAGACCACGGCGCCCAGGGCCCGGGCGTCGTCCACGATCGCCCTCAGTTCCGCGGCGTCCAGGACGGCGCCGGTGGGGTTGGCCGGGGAGTTCGTCCAGACGAGGCGCACGCGGGAGCGGACGTCGTCGTCGAGCTCGGCGAGGGTGTCCGCGGCCACGGCCTCGGCGCCGGCGATCTGCGCGCCGATCGCGTAGGTGGGGTACGCGGTGGCCGGGAAGACGACGACGTCCCCCGCCCCCAGGCCCAGCAGCGTAGGCAGCCACGCGATGAGCTCCTTCGAGCCGACCGTGGGCAGGACGGCCTCCGGGTCCAGCCCCGGGACGCCGCGCCGCCGGGCGAACCAGTCCACGACGGCCTGCCGGAGCTCGGCGGTGCCGTGCGTCGTCGGGTAGCCGTGGGCGTCCGCGGCCGCCGTGAGCGCGTCGCGGATCAGCGCGGGCGTGGGATCCACCGGCGTGCCGATGGACAGGTCCACCGTGCCCTCGGGGTGCGCCGCGGCGCGCTCACGGTAGGGGGCGAGCGTGTCCCAGGGGTAGTCCGGCAGCGTCAGCATGCGCTCAGGCGCCCTCGCCCTGCGGGGGCAGCGCGGAGATCAGCGGGTGGTCCTTGGCGATCTGGCCGAGCTTGGCCGCGCCGCCCGGGGAGCCGAGGTCGTCGAAGAACTCGACGTTGGCCTTGTAGTAGTCGGCCCACTCCTCGGGGACGTCGTCCTCGTAGTAGATGGCCTCCACCGGGCACACCGGCTCGCAGGCGCCGCAGTCGACGCACTCGTCCGGGTGGATGTAGAGGGAGCGCTCGCCCTCGTAGATGCAGTCCACGGGGCACTCGTCGATGCACGCCTTGTCCTTGACGTCCACACACGGCAACGCGATCACATAGGTCATGGCTGACCGTCCACCTTCCTGGCAGGCACGGGGTTCGGGGTTCGCTCCAGGGTACTCTCTCCGGCCGCCCGTCCCTCGCCGGCACGGGCGCCCAGCCACAGCAGGACGACGCCGAGCACCGGCAGGCCCAGCGTCCAGCCGACCGAGGCCGCGAACGCCACGGGCATGGCCTGCGCGACGCCCGCGGTCCAGGGCAGGTCCAGCCGGTCCGTGGCCGGCAGCCAGCGCAGCGCGGAGGCCATGGTGAACGCGGCCAGCACGACGGCGGCGCCCGCCCGCACCGGGCGTCCCCCGGCGGCCGCGGCGCGGCGCATCCACCAGCGCTGCGTGGAGCCGACCAGCACGAGCGCGAGCACCAGCCCCCACGGGAGCAGCCAGGAGCCGACGGGCAGCAGGCTCAGGTGCGTGGCGGTGCCCAGCGCGCCCGTCCCGACGCCGAGCGCCAGGCCGGGCAGCACGTCCCGCCAGGCCGGCCGGCGTCGTCCCCTGCGTGCCGCGACGGCGGCGCCGCCCCCCGCGGAGGGGACGGGCGCCGCCGTCGTGGGGTGCGCGCCGTGGCGCGGCTCAGGCGCGGGCGCGGGCACGGGCCGCCTTGAGGCGCTCGTTCGCGTCCAGGACCACCTTGCGGATGCGGATGTCCTCGGGGGTGATCTCCACGCACTCGTCCTCCCGGGCGAACTCGAGGGACTCCTCGAGGGTCAGGGTGCGGGGCGGGGTCAGGCCCTCGAAGGACTCGGAGGAGGCGGCACGCATGTTGGTGAGCTTCTTCTCCTTGGTGATGTTCACGTCCATGTCGTCCGCCCGCGCGTTCTCGCCCACGATCATGCCCTCGTACACCTCGGCGCCCGGCTGGATGAAGAACGTGCCGCGCTCCTGCAGGTTGATCATGGCGAACGGCGTGGCGGTGCCCGCGCGATCCGCCACCAGGGAGCCGTTGGTGCGGTACTCGATGTCGCCGGTCCACGGCTCGTAGCCGGCGGCCTCGGACGAGGCGATGCCGGCGCCGCGGGTGTCCGTGAGGAAGCGGGTGCGGAAGCCGATCAGGCCGCGGGCCGGCACCAGGAACTCCATGCGGATCCAGCCGGTGCCGTGGTTGGACATCTCCTGCATGCGGCCCTTGCGGGCGGCCATGAGCTGCGTGACGGCGCCCATGAACTCCTCGGGGATGTCGATGGTCATGCGCTCCATCGGCTCGTGCAGCTTGCCGTCGATCTGCTTGGTGACCACCTGGGGCTTGCCCACGGTCAGCTCGAAGCCCTCGCGGCGCATCTGCTCGACCAGAATGGCCAGCGCGAGCTCGCCGCGGCCCTGGACCTCCCACGCGTCCGGGCGCTCGGTGGGGAGCACCTTGAGGGACACGTTGCCGATGAGCTCCTTGTCCAGGCGGTCCTTCACCTGGCGGGCGGTGACCTTGGCGCCCTTGACGCGGCCGGCCAGCGGGGAGGTGTTGATGCCCACGGTCATGGAGATCGCGGGATCGTCCACGGTGATCAGCGGCAGCGGCTTCGGGTCCTCGAGGTCGGTGAGGGTCTCCCCGATCATGATGTCCTCGATGCCGGCGACGGCGACGATCTCGCCGGCGCCCGCCTCGTCGGCCGGGACGCGCTCGAGGCCCTTGGTGGCGAGCAGCTCGGTGATCTTCACCGACTTGAGCTGACCGTCCTGGCGGGCCCAGGCCACGGTCTGGCCCTTCTTGAGGGTGCCGTTGACGATGCGCACGAGGGCGAGGCGGCCCAGGAACGGGGAGGCGTCGAGGTTGGTCACGTGGGCCTGCAGGACCTCGGACTCGTCGTACACCGGGGCGGGGATGTGCTCCATGATCACGTTGAACAGGGGCTCGAGGTCCTCGGAGTCCGGAAGGGCGCCGTCGCCCGGCTGCTCGCGGGAGGCGCGGCCGGCCTTGCCGGAGGCGTACACCACGGGCACGTCCAGGACGGAGTCCAGGTCCAGCTCCGGGTCCTCCTCGGCCAGGTCGGAGGCCAGGCCCAGCAGCAGGTCCATGGAGTCGGAGACGACGCCGTCGATGCGGGCGTCCGGGCGGTCGGTCTTGTTGACCACGAGCACCACCGGCAGCTTGGCGGCGAGGGCCTTGCGGAGCACGAAGCGGGTCTGCGGCAGCGGGCCCTCGGAGGCGTCCACCAGCAGGACGACGCCGTCCACCATGGACAGGCCGCGCTCGACCTCGCCGCCGAAGTCGGCGTGGCCGGGGGTGTCGATGACGTTGATGGTCACGGTCTCGCCCTCGGGGGCCGAGGGGCCCGAGTAGAACACCGTGGTGTTCTTGGCGAGGATCGTGATGCCCTTCTCCTTCTCGAGGTCGCCCGAGTCCATGACGCGCTCGGCGACGTCCCCGTGGGTGTTGAAGGCGCCGGTCTGCCGGAGCATGGCGTCCACCAGGGTGGTCTTGCCGTGGTCCACGTGGGCAACGATGGCCACGTTGCGCAGGTCGGAGCGGCGGGTGTCGGTCGAGGTCATGGAAGTCCTGTCCGGTCTGAGAAGAGGGGTGCGGGCACGGCACACGGGCGGCCCCGGATGATCATACGCGCCGCGGACACCCCCACGGCGCGCCCCGGGCGGGCCGCGGCCCTCCCCCCCGGCGACGACGGCGGCCCCCACCGTGAGGTGGGGGCCGCCGTCGTGCTCCGCGGGACCGCGGGTCAGTACGCCGACTCGCCGAAGGAGGCCAGCAGGCGCCGGCGCTCCCGGCGGCGCTCGGCCTGCTGGTCCGGATCCGGGACGGGCGCGGCCGCCAGCAGGCGCTGGGTGTACTCCGCCTGCGGGTGGTGCAGCACGCGGCCCGTGGGGCCCTGCTCGACCTGGCGGCCGTCCTTGAGCACCAGCACCTTGTGGGCCAGCATGTCCACCACGGCGAGGTCGTGGGACACGAAGAGGCACGCGAACTCGTACCGGGTCTGCAGCTCGGCGAACATCTCCAGCACCGCCGCCTGGACGGACACGTCCAGGGCGGAGGTGGGCTCGTCCGCGATCAGGACCTCGGGGTCCAGGGTCAGCGCGCGCGCGATGGACACGCGCTGCCGCTGGCCGCCGGAGAGCTCGTGCGGGTAGCGGTTCACCACGTCGCGCGGCAGGCGCACGGCGTCGAGGAGCTCCTCGGCGCGGGCCAGGCGCGAGCGCCGGTCCCCCACCCCGTGGATGACCATCGGCTCGGTGATGACGTCCCCGATCGGGAACCGGGGATCCAGCGAGGCCGCCGGGTCCTGGAACACCACGCCGATCTTCCTGCGCAGCGCCCGCTGCTCGGCCGCCTTCATGGTGGCCAGGTCCTCGCCCTGCAGACGCAGGGCGCCGGAGGCCACCGGGAGCAGGCCGAGCACGGCCTTGGCGATCGTGGACTTGCCCGAGCCGGACTCGCCCACCAGGCCGAGGATCTCGCCCGGGGCCACCTGGAAGCTGACGTCGTGGACCACGCGGTTCTTCTTGCCGCGGTGGTCGTACTCGATGCAGAGGTCCTCGGCCTCGATCGCGTACTTCACGGCCGTCTGCGTGGAGGTGACGGGCTCCGGCTCCGCGGTCTCGAGCGCCTCCCCGAGGCGCGGCACCGCGGCCAGCAGGCGCTGGGTGTACGGGTGCTGCGGACGCTGGAGCACCTGCTGCACCGTGCCGGACTCCACGAGCTCGCCGTGGAGCATCACGCAGACGCGGTCCGCCATGTCCGCCACCACGCCCATGTTGTGGGTGATGAGCAGGATGCCGGTGTTCATCTTGTCCTTGAGGGAGCGCAGCAGCTCGAGGATCTCCGCCTGGACGGTCACGTCCAGGGCGGTGGTCGGCTCGTCCGCGATGATCACGCGCGGGGAGCAGCTGATCGCCATCGCGATCACGATGCGCTGGCGCTGGCCGCCGGAGAACTGGTGCGGGTACTGCTTGAGGCGGTCGGCCGCGTCCGGGATGCCCACCATGGTGAGCAGCTCGACCGCCCGCTTGGTCGCCTCGGTGCCGAACGCCAGGCCGTGCAGCTGCAGGGCCTCCGTGAGCTGGTCGCCCACGGTGAGCACAGGGTTGAGGGCGGTCATGGGCTCCTGGAACACCATGGCGACGTCCTGGCCGCGGATGGACCGCAGCTGGGAGTCGGTCATGGTGAGGACCTCGCGCCCGCCGAGCTTCACCGAGCCGGTGATGTCCGCCGACGGCGGCAGCAGACCCATGGCCGTGGAGCTGGTCACGGACTTGCCGGAGCCCGACTCGCCCACCAGGGCGACGACCTCGCCGGGCTTGACGTCGAACGTCACACCCTTCACGGCGTGCACCGAGCCGAACTCGGTGGCGAAGCGCACGTCCACGTCCTGGAAGGCGAGCACGGGCTCGCCGCCGAGGTCGTCGTGGTGCTCGACGACGCCCATCGTGGTGGTCGCCGGCCCGGGCACCTTGAGGGAGCCGGTGGCGGTGGTCACGACGCCCTGGGGCGCCTCGCCGGACGAGCCCGGCAGGGTCTCCGCCCGGGCCCGCAGGTCCTCGGCGGAGGTCTCGGTGGTTCCGGAGTCCTTGGGATCGAATGCCTTCGAGCTCATCGGGCGTCCCCTTCCGTGGTGTCGACGTCGTCCCCGGCGGGGCGGGAGGTGCCGTCGGCGTCCGTGACGGTCCAGGCGGCGGGGGCGTCCAGGCCGCGGGAGTCGGCCACGACGTCCGCGTGGCCGGCCGGAGCGGACGCCGGGGAGGCCTGCAGGCCGCCCGCCGTCGTCGGCGTGGCCTCGGTGACCGCCGCGCGGCGGCTGAACAGGCCGCGCTTGCGACGCCCCGAGCCGGACTGGCGCGGATCGAACGCGTCACGCAGGCCGTCGCCGAGGAAGTTCACGGACAGGGCGATCGCGAGGATGGTCATGCCCGGCCACCAGAACAGCCAGGGGCGCGTGGTGAACGCGGTCTGGTAGTCGCTGATGAGCAGGCCCAGCGAGGAGTCCGGGGACTTCACGCCGAAGCCCAGGTAGGAGAGCGAGGTCTCCAGCAGCACGGCGCCGGCGATGGCGAAGGTCGCGTTCACCACGATCACGCCGATGGTGTTGGGCAGCAGGTGCTTGCCGATGATGCGGCCGGGCTTGGCGCCCATGGCCACGGCGGCGGCCACGAACTCCTTCTCCCGGAGGGAGAGGATCTCGCCGCGCACCAGGCGGGCCAGGGAGGTCCAGGAGACGATGCCGAGCACGAAGGCCAGCGGCAGGATGCCGAGCTGCAGGCCGCCCGCCATCTTGCCCAGCACCGCCGCCAGGACGAGCAGCGGGATCACGATGATCAGGTCGGTCAGGCGCATGAGCACGGAGTCGACCCAGCCGCCGAAGTAGGCGGAGGCCGCGCCGACCAGCGCGCCGATGGCCGTGGAGATCAGGCCCACGATGAACGCGATGATCAGCGACTGCTGGGTGCCGCGCATCACCAGGGCGAAGAAGTCCGTGCCGGTGGAGGTCTGCCCGAAGGGGTGTGCACCCCAGCGCAGGCCCTCGCCGCCCAGGAACTGGGGCACGACGGACAGGGTGGGCCGCCCGCCGTCCACGACGGTGGACGCGGCCGAGTAGGACTCGTCCCACCAGCCGGGGATGCCGGCGAAGCCGATCGAGGTGAACGCCATGAGGGCGATGAAGGCCAGGACGACCAGGGAGACCATGGCCGCCTTGTGGCGGAAGAAGCGCTTGCGGATCAGGGCGCCCTGCGAGTAGGACTTGCCGGTCTTCTGCTGGAGCTTCAGGTCCTCGGCCTCGGCGAGGTCGACGACGGCGGGTGAGGTGCTCCGGGGGTTCTGCTGTGCGGAGTGGCTCATGGTCATCACACTCGGATCCGGGGGTCGAGGACGGCATACAGGATGTCCGCCACCAGGTTCATCAGGACGGCAGCCGTGCCGGTCACCAGGAAGAACGCCATCACGGGCGCGGGGTCGACCTGGTCCAGGCCGGTGCGGAACAGCTCGCCCATGCCCTTCCAGCCGAACACGCTCTCGGTGATGACGGCGCCGCCGATCAGGCCGGCGAAGTCGAAGGCCATGATCGTGGTGATCGGGATCAGCGAGTTGCGGAACGCGTGCTTCAGGATCACCTGGCGCTCCCCCAGGCCCTTGGCCCGTGCGGTGCGGATGTAGTCCTGACGCGAGACCTCGAGCATCGAGGAGCGCGTGTACCGGGAGTAGGTGGCGACGGAGATGATCGTCAGCAGCACCGTGGGCAGCAGCAGCTGCGTGCCCTTGTCCAGGAACAGCACCCAGAAGTGACCGGTGAGGTTGGGGGTCTCCGCGCCGATCGTGGCGATCGGACGGGGCTTGGCCTTCAGCAGCTGCGGCCAGTAGTTCATCATGTGCTCGGCCAAGATGGACAGGCCCATGACCAGGGCGGTCACCACGGAGACGGACACCGCGGACCCCTTCGAGAAGCCGCCGAGCAGACGGCCGGCGAGCACGCCCACCAGCACCGCGATGACGCCGAGGCCGGCGATGAGCCAGCCGGAGGGGCTCTGCATCAGCACGCCGTACGTGGCGTAGTAGGCGACGACGCCCACGGCCACGGTGGCCAGGGCGGCCTTGAGCACGGAGCGGTTCTTCAGGCCGGCGACCAGTGCGGTGCCGCCCACGGCGACGGCCAGGCCGATCAGCAGCTGCACGAGCGGGCCCATGCGCGGGTTGCGCCACATGTCCAGGGCGAAGAGCAGGTAGCCGCCGAGCACGATCACGGCGACGGTGGCCGCGAAGGTCAGGAGACGGCGGACGAGGCGGCCGCCCATGGCCGCCTGCAGGGCCAGCCCCAGAACCACCGCGAGTCCGATGACGAGCGGCCAGTCCATGGTGGGGCGGGCGATCCAGTTGTTGAACCCGATCGCCAGGTACTCCTTCAGGAGCACGGCGGCCCAGAACACGGGCAGGGAGAAGAACAGGAAGATCAGGAAGGTCACCGCGTAGTCGAGACCCGAGTACTGGCGGATGGCGGTGATGATGCCGATGGCCACGCCGATGACGATCGCGAGCACGGTGGCCAGCACCACGAGGCGCAGCGTGGAGGCGGCCGCGTTGCCGAGCAGGCTCTCCACCTGCACGCCGGAGCGGTCGGTGCCCAGGGTGCCGGCGCCGATCAGGTACTTGACGACGCCGGTGAGCCAGTTCCAGTACCGCTCGTACCAGGGGTCGTCCAGCCCCATGTAGTCGATGCGGGCCTGCATCAGCTGCTCGCGGTTGCTGGCCTGCGACTCGCGCAGGTCCTTCAGGGGGTCGCCGGAGTTGACGGTCAGGACGTACAGGAGGATGGACGCGCCGAAGAGGACCAGCGCGGAGCTGCCCAGGCGTCTCAGGATGAATTTCAGCACAACAGGGGGTGGCCTTCCGTGCTCGTGGGGGAGGTGGGGGTGGCTCCGCCGTTCCACATGCCTGGGCCCGGCCACTGGCGGCCGGGCCCAGGTCGATGGTCGTGCGGCGCCCGGGGGGAACGACCCCGGGCGGTGTCAGGGGAGCGTCAGCTCACACGCTTCCACTGCTCGACGTTCCACAGCGCGCCCTGCTGCGCGACGGTGTCGCGCACGTTGGCCAGGTCGGCCTGGTGGGCCACGACGCCCGGGTGGGCATACAGCGGGATGGCCTGGAAGTCCTCCCAGAGCGCCTTCTCGATGACCTTGACCTGCTCCAGCTGCTCCTTCTCGTCCAGGGAGCCGGCGAGCTTGTCCCACGCCTCGTCCACGGTCGTGTTGGAGTAGGACTGCTGGTTCTGCTCGCCGTCCGACTGGTAGATGTTGGCGCCGGAGGCCTTCTGGCCGGAGCCGGACCACGCGTAGAGCGCGACGTCGTAGTCGCCGGTCGGCATGACCTCCTTGAAGAACACGTTGGAGTTCGCGTCCTGGACGTCGAAGCCCGCCTGGTCGCACGAGGCCTTGATCAGCTTCACGGTCTCGGCGCGGCGCTGGTTGCCGGCCTGGTAGCCCAGGCGCACGGTCGGCTTGGAGACGCCGGACTTGGCGACGAGCTCCTTGGCCTTCTCGATGTTCGGCTGGTCCATCTCCTTCGGGTAGGCCGCGTCCACGACCTCCTGGTAGTTGTCCTGGAAGGGGAAGACCTCGCGGGCGTTCATGACCGTGGCGTCCGGGTTGATCGGCTTGACCAGGTTGTCCACGATCTGCTGGCGGGGCACGCAGAGGGCGAACGCCTCGCGCAGCTCCTTGCTGTCGGCGAAGGTCGAGCCGGTGCCGCGGTTGAAGTCCAGGTGCTCCCAGGTCAGCTGGTCGCCCTTCTGGATGTTGACCGAGTCGCCCAGGCCCTCGAGCTGGGACACGGTGTCCACGGTGGCCTGCGGCTCGATGACGTCGAGCTCCTTGTTCTGCAGCGCCTGGACGTGGGTCTCGGGGGCGGCGAACTTGATGACCAGGTTCTTGGTGGCTGCCGGGGTGCCCCAGTACTTGTCGTTGGCCTCGAGGGTGATCGACTGGCCGGCGACCCAGCCGCCGTCCTTGATCTTGTACGGGCCCATGGAGGGGATCATGTCCGCGGACGGGAGCTCGCCCGGGTTGAAGTCCCAGCCGTTGTTCCAGAACTTGGCGGCGGGCACGAGCTTGGTGGAGTCCTTGGCCTTGGCGGCCGCGACCAGGTCGTCGAGGGACATGTCCGCGCCCTTGGCGATCACGTGCGCCGGGAGGGCGGTGGTGATGAGGATCTCCCAGTCGGCGTAGGGCTCGGCGTAGGTGACCGTGAACTCCTTGCCCTTGGGGTCGCCCTCCGGAGCCTCCGGGATGTACTTGCCCGGTTCGGAGGTGATGGACTCGAAGAGCTGCGGCTTCTGGCCGGTCTTCGGGTCGGCCTTGCCGGACTCGTCCACGATGTTGGGGTTGTCCGCGGCCCACTGCACGATGAAGTCCGCGGCGGTGACGGGGGTGCCGTCGGACCAGGTGGCGTCCTCGTTGATCGTGTACTTGACCTTGAGCGGGTCGTCCGAGATCTTCTCGAACGTGCCGAACTCCTCGTTGCGGACGATGGTGCCGTCCGTGCCGAAGTAGTAGAACCCGGAGAACAGGCGGTCCACGATGGCGGAGTTGTACGTGGAGTACGTGTTGGCCTGCACGCCGTTGTAGGAGAGGAAGTCGTCCTTGCCCACGGAGTAGGCCACGGAGCCGTCCTCGGTCTTGACGTCGCCCAGGTCGGCCATGCCAGGGCCGTCGGCGGGGGCGGTGAGCTTCTCGCCCTTCTCGCCGGTGGTGACGCCGCCGGCGGCGTCGGAGCCGGACGCGGCGGAGGAGCCGGACGCGGCGGAGGAGCCGCCGCCGTTGGACGAGGAGCCGGACGCGGCCGGGCCGGCCGGCGCGCAGGCGGAGAGGACGAGGGCGGAGCCGAAGGCGAGGGCCGCCGCAGCGGAGAGCTTCGTGTGCTTCATGGAAGGGTCTTCCGTTCATCAGAAGGTGCTAGGAGGACCGGCGGGCGAGTGACCGACCGATCCGCCTCCGCGGCGGACGAGTGACGACCACCACGTGAGATGAGACATACTGTAACGGCAATCACCTGTGAACGGGAAGCGACCTCGCAGTGAACGGGCTCCGTCCGTGGCGGGGCCGCGTCAGCGGGGTCAGAAGGCGGCCCGGGCACGGTCGCGCAGCAGGGTGCGCACCGCCCAGGCGCCCGCCATCCCGTGCACTCCCCCGCCCGGCGGGGTGGCAGCGGAGGCCAGGTAGAGGCCGGGGCGGCCCGCCCGGTGCGGGCGGGGCGACGCCGTCGGGCGCAGCATCAGCTGGAGGCCGCCCATGGAGCCGCCTGCGATGTCGCCCCCCACCAGGTTCGGGTTCCACGCCTCGAGGTCCGCAGGCCGGGTGGCCACGGCGTGCACGATGCGATCCCGGAACCCGGGGGCGAAGCGCTCCACCTGCTCCTCGACGAGCGGTCGCACGTCCCCGTCCCAGCCGAACGGCACGTGGGCGTAGGACCAGACCACCGTCCGCCCGGCGGAGGGGCCGACGGCCCGCGAGGGGTCCGCGGCCTGCTGCTGGCAGAGCATGACGAACGGATGCTCCGGCATGCGCCCGGCGACGGCCTCGGCCTCGGCGTGCTGGAGCTGCGCGGCGTTCCCGCCCAGGTGCACGGTGCCGGCCCCGGCCAGGCGCACGTCCGTCCACGGGACGGGCCCGTCCAGCAGGAAGTCCACCTTGGAGACCGCCGAGCCGTGTCGCCAGCGGCGCAGGGACCGCGCGTAGGCGGGCGGCAGGTCGGTCCCGGCCAGCGCCGCCACCTGCCGCGGGGTCAGGTCCAGGACGACGGCGTCCGCGGCCGGCAGCTCCCGGAGGTCCGTCACCTCGTGGTCGAGGTGCAGGCGGCCGCCGTGCGCCCGGAGCACGGCGAGCAGGGCGTCGACGATGGACTGCGAGCCGCCCGCCGCCACCGGCCAGCCCGAGGACATGCCGAGCGCCCCGAACAGCGCGCCGAACGCGCTGGTGAGCGGCCGGCCGGGCGGGAGGATCGCGTGCGCCGCAGCGCCCGTGTACAGCGCGCGGGCCTGCTCCGTGCGGAACACCGCGCGGTTCACCCAGCCGGCCGGCCACGGGGCGCGCAGGCCCAGCCGGGCCATCGACACGGGGTGCGGCCAGGGTCGCAGCAGGGGTCCGAGGACGTCCGCCGCGAGGCGGTCCGCATCCCGCACGAGGGGCGCGTGCAGGGCGCGCCAGGCCCGCCCGTCCACGCCCAGCCCCTCGGCGGTGGCGTCGAGGTCCCTGTGGAGGACGGCGGCCGGGCCGTCCGGCAGAGGGTGGCCCATGGGAAACTCCGGGTGGACCCAGCGCAGGCCGTGACCGGTCAGGTCCAGCTCCCGGAACACGGGGCTCACCACGCCGAACGGGTGCCCGGCCGCGCCCAGGTCCACGACGGTGCCCCGGCCGAGCAGGGGTGCGGAGGCGCTGGCCCCGCCGGGGGCGTGGTGTCGCTCGTAGACGTCCACCTCCCAGCCCTCCCGGGCGAGCAGCGCGGCGGCGGTCAGCCCGTTGGGCCCGGCACCGACGACGACGGCCCGCCCCGGCTCCGCCCCCTGCGGCAGGGCGAAGCCACGGTCGCGGGCGGCCGGGGCGTCGATCGGGGCTGCGTCGCGGGGCATGGGCTCTCCTGGCGGTCGAGGGGCTGCGGCTCTGCCACCATGGTGGACGCACATCGTCGGACACGCTGCAGGGAGAGGAGCCCGTGGAACCGTTCTGGACCGCCGTGGCGCTGACCTCCCTCGCCGGGGCCGCCACGATCGTGGGCGGCGCGCTCGGCGCCCTGGGCCGCCCGGTCTCCGACCGCGCCCTGGCGGCGGCGCTCGGCCTGGCGGCGGGTGTGATGCTCACCGTCGGCGCAGTGGAGATGGGCCCCGCCGCGGCGCGCGGGCTGGCAACAGCGGTCGGCGACGGACCCGGCGTCCTCGCGGCCGGCGCCGCCGTGGGCGGCGGGGCCCTGGCGTATCTGCTGATCGACCGCCTGCTGCCCGAGGCCGCGACCCCGTCCGGCTCCTCGGCCTCCGCCGCCCGTGAGGCCCGGGTGGGCCGGCTCGGCGTGGCCACCGCGCTCGCGATCGGCGCGCACAACCTGCCGGAGGGGTTCGTGACCTTCGCCGGAGCCCTCGAGGATTCGGCGGTGGGACTGGCCCTGGCCGTGGCGATGGCGGTGCACAACGTGCCCGAGGGCATCGCGGTCTCCGTGCCGGTGCGCCGGGCCACGGGCTCCGCGCGCACCGGCTTCCTGTGGGCCGCGACGGCCGGGATCCTCGAGCCGGCCGGCGCGCTGCTCGGCTACTGGCTGCTCCGTCCCCTCCTCACGGACGCCGTGCTCGGCGGGGTCTACGGCGCCGTCACCGGCGTCATGGCCGCACTGTCCCTGGCGGCACTGCTGCCCGGGGCCGTCCGCTGCGGCGGCGTCCCGACGGCCCTGGCCGGGGCCGCCGCGGGCGCGGCCGCGATGCTCGGGTCCCTCTCGCTGCTGGCCTGAGCGGACGCCCGCCCGAGCGGGCGGCTCAGTTGTGGCGAGCCTTCTGGAGGACGGCCTCGCCCTGCCGGGCCTCGCCGTCGGCGGTGCGCCACTGCACCGACAGGCGGTCGCCCACCTCGTGGTCGTTCACGAGCCGCGACATCGCGGTGGCGTTGCCGTCCAGCGTGCGCCCGTCGATGGCGGTGATGACGTCCCCCGGGCGCAGCCCGAGCTCCTCCCCCGCCGAGCCGCGGTCCACGGAGAGCACCTCCACGCCGTCCCGCGAGCCGGCCACGGAGATCCCGAGCGAGCCGTCCGCGCCGATGCTCACAGAGTCCGTCTCCTCACCGGAGAGGACCTGCGCCACCACGTCGAACGCGGTGGAGAGCGGGATGGCGTAGCCGTCCACCTGCGCGGCCGTCCGGCCCTCGCTCGCGGCCACGGTGACCCCCACGACCTGGCCCTCCCCGTCCACCAGGGGCCCACCCGAGTAGCCGGGCACGACGTCCGCGTCCGTCTGGATCAGGCCCGTGAGGCGCTCGAAGTCGTCCGTGCCCTCGGTGGCGGCCAGGATCGACTGGTCCACGCGCAGCACCTCGCCCCCGACCGAGGTCAGGTAGCCCTGCCCCCCGCCGTTGCCGACGGCGGCCACGGCCTCCCCCGGCCGCACGGGGTCGCGGGAGACCGACGTCGTCGTCAGCCCGGACACGCCGTCGATCTGGAGCACCGCGACGTCGTTCTTCGCGTCCCGTCCCAGCACCGTGGCCGCGTGGCGTGCGCCGGTGTCGGCGACGACCACGGACACCGCCGTGGAGTCCTCCACGACGTGGTAGTTGGTCAGGGCCAGGCCGTCCGAGGTGAGCACCATGCCGGTGCCCGTGCCCTGCATGGCCTCCAGGCGGGTCTCCACGAGCAGCACCCCCGGCGCGCGACGCACCCGCTCCCCCGGGTCGAGCGAGCCGTCTGCGGGCGGGGCGTCCGCGGCCGGCACGGCGATCCCGGCGTGCGCGTGGTCCAGGCTCGCGGCCAGGGCGTCCAGGCTCCGCGTCGTCACCTGCGGCCCGGAGGGGGCGGCGGCCGACGAGGACGAGCCCGCGCCGACCGCGGCGATCAGCCGGCCGCCGGCCAGGAGGGTCAGCCCCACCGCCAGCACGACGGCTCCGAGCACGCCGAAGACGGCAATGGCCACGCTCAGGGGTGATCGTCGACGCGGAGCGGGCCCGGGCCAGCCCGGGGGCGCGGCCCCGTAGGGCGCGCCGACGTGGGGCGGCGGGGCGCCGTGCGGCTGAGCCGGGGGCGCGGACGCATACGGCCCGCGGGGAGGCGGGCCGTACGGGTCACCCCCGGGGGGCGGTGCAGCGGTCATGCGTCAGCCGCGGACGACGGCGAGGGCGGCCTCGTAGTCCGGCTCGGTGGTGATCTCCGGGACGAGCTCGGTGTAGGCCACCGTCCCCTCAGCGTCCACGACGACGACGGCGCGCGCCAGGAGGCCCCGCATGGGTCCATCGGCGAGCTCCGCGCCGTAGGCGGTGCCGAAGTCCGAGCGGAACACGGAGCCGGTGACGACGTTCTCGATGCCCTCGGCCGAGCAGAAGCGCCCCGCCGCGAACGGCAGGTCCGCGGAGACGGCCAGGACGGTGGTGTCCTCGAGGCCGGCGGCCTCCTGGTTGAAGCGGCGCACCGAGGCGGCGCACACGCCGGTGTCCAGCGACGGGAAGATGTTCAGCACGACCGTGCGGCCCTTCAGGTCCGCGAGGGTCACGGAGCTCAGGTCCGAGCCGGTGAGGGTGAACTCCGGGGCGGCGGAGCCCACCTCCGGCAGCTCGCCGACGGTGTGCACGGACGTGCCCTTGAAATGCGTGGTGGCCATGGGGTCCAGCCTAGGATGTGGCCAGGCCCGGCGCACGCGATCGCCGCCGGGTCTCGGCGCACGGCGCACGGCGAACGGGGGACGGAATGGCGGAGCAGCAGGACCACACGGCGGAGGCGCTGACCTCCAACGTCACGGACACGGCGCTGCTGTTCGAGGGCGGCGGCATGCGCGCCTCCCACACCTCCGCCGTGGTGGCGGAGCTGCTGCGCGCCGGGGTGCACGTGGACTTCGTGGCGGGGATCTCCGCCGGCTCGTCCAACGCCGTCAACTACCTGGCCCGCGACCCGCTGCGCGCCCGCCAGGCGTTCGTGGACTTCGCCGACGACCCCAGGTTCGGCAACTGGCGCACCTTCCTGCGCGGCAAGGGCATGTTCAACGCCGAGTACATCTACGAGCACGCGGGCCTGCCCGAGGCGGACCTGCCCTACGACTTCGCCGCCTACCGGGCGAACCCCGCGCGCCTGGCCCTGGCCGGGTTCGACGCCGTCACCGGCGAGACCCGCTGGTGGGGCCGGGAGGACATGACCACGCTGCAGGACCTGATGGTGCGGGTGCGCGCCTCATCCACCATGCCGATCCTCATGCCCCCGGTGCACCTGGAGGACACGGTCTACGTGGACGGGGCCCTCGGCGTCGACGGCGGCATCCCCGTGACCGCCGCCGAGGAGGCCGGCCTCGCGAAGCTGCTCGTGGTGATGACCCGCGAGCGCTCGTACGTGAAGCGGCCCGAGCGGTTCCCCGCCTTCTATCAGCGCGCGTTCCGCCGCTACCCGGCCGTCGCGGAGGCCCTGGTGACGCGGTGGCAGCGGTACAACGCCACCCGCGAGCGCCTGTTCGAGATGGAGCGCGAGGGCACCGCCTACCTCTTCGTCCCGGAGGTCATGCCCGTCTCCAACGGCGAGCGCTCCGTGGCCAAGCTGGCGGCCGCCCATGAGCTGGGCCTGGCCCAGGCCCGGCGCGAGATGCCGGCCATCAAGGAGTTCCTGGGGCTGTGACGCCGGCGGAGTCGGGCAGCCCGAACACCGCGTCGAACAGATAGGTGTACACCGCGTTGTAGACGAGGAAGAACACGATCAGGCCCAGCTCGATCAGGAACGCCTCCCAGAGGGTCACTCCCAGCAGCAGAGCGACGGCCGGCACCAGGAACAGCACCAGGCCGCCCTCGAAGCCGACGGTGTGCCCCACCCGCGCCCACCAGGGGCGGCCATGCACGCCCAGCGCCCGCTCGAGCCGCTCGAACAGCGAGTTGTAGACGACGTTCCAGATCAGCGCGACCGTCGACGACACCACGGCCACGGCGAACGAGGCCGCCCCCTCGTTCCCGACGGCCCGCAGGATGAGGGTGGTGAACAGGATCGCCAGCAGCTCGAAGACCACCGCGAAGACGATCCGCCGCCGCAGGGGCGAGCGGAAGACCCGGCGCCCGACCAGGGCGCGGCGTCCGCCGGGCCCGCGGGGGGCGTCGTCGTGGGGCGGGGTCATGGGAGGGCTCCTTCGCGG
>NZ_JAKRNH010000159.1:0-3713 GCF_022346985.1 Micrococcus sp. ACRRV | reverse complement strand
GGCCCCGCCCTGCTGCCCGCGGAGCACGCCGCCCGCCTGGCCGCGGTGTTCAAGGCCCTGGCCGACCCCACCCGCGTACGCGTCCTGGCCCACGTGGCCGCCTCTCCCGAGGGCACCGTCTGCGCCTGCCACCTGCCGGAGCCCCTGGGCATCAGCCAGCCCACGCTCTCCCACCACCTCAAGACCCTCACCGCCGCCGGGCTCGTCACCCGCGAGCAGCGCGGCCGGTGGGCCCACTACACGGCCGTCCCCGCCGCACTCGACGCCGCCCACGCGTTCCTGACCGACCCCGCCGGGGCCTGACCCGAGGAGGGCGGCCGACGTACGCTGGCGGGACCGCCAGCCGCCGCACGCACCGAGGAGGTCATGTCATGGACGAGGCACGCCCCGCCGTCGACCGCACCGGACCGTCGCCGTCCACGGGTCCGCTGCCGCGCATCGGCGAGCACGTGGGAATCCTCGCGCACGGGGCCGCGGAGTTGCGTCGCGTCTTCGGTCCCGCCCTCGGCGAGGAGACCGTGGACCGGATCGTCGCGGAGTCCGCGGCCGGGCTCTCCCCCGCTGCCGCCGACCCGGCGCACCGGGAGTCGATCGCCGTGCGCTTCGCCCAGGACCGTCTGGCCTCGCTGGCGGACGCACGGGGGGTGACCCGCTCGGGCGTGCCCCACGTGCTGTTCGTGTGCGTGCAGAACGCCGGCCGGTCCCAGCTGGCCGCGGCACTGCTCGCCGAGCGCGCCGGGGACGCGGTGCGCGTGAGCTCCGCCGGCTCGCAGCCCGCCGGCCGGATCCACGGGAACGTGCAGCCCGTGCTCACGGCGCACGGCGCGGACCCGGCCCGGACCTTCCCCAAGCCCATCACGGAGGAGGTCCTCGCGTCCGCGGACTACGTGATCACCATGGGCTGCGGGGACGACTGCCCCGTCCGGCCGGGACAGGACGCGCGGGACTGGCCCGTGGGGGACCCCGCCGAGGTGGACTGGGACCGCCTCCAGGAGATCGTCGCGGACATCGAGGTCCGCGTGGACGCGCTCTGGCGGGAGATCAGCGGGGCCTGAGTCCCGCCCCTCAGGCGCGGCGGCCCAGGCGGCCCAGCAGGCGGACCTGGCGGGGGGCGTCGTCGGCCACGGGGACCGGGTCCGCGAGGATGCCCGGCTGGTAGGCCTGCTCGCCGAAGCTGTCCAGGGCGCGCTCGATCCTGTCCATCTCCTCGTCGGTCCACTGCTCGTCCCGGCCCTGGGAGCGTGCCAGGTCCCAGCGGTGCACCAGCAGGTCGAACCCGTGGAAGTGAAGGAGGGCCTCGCCCACGGTCATGTCGCCGGTGGCGGTGTGCAGAGACTGCATGATGAAGGTCTCGTCGCCGGCAAGGGCGGTGACGGCGGAGGCGTGCTTGACCCACTGGGTCCACAGCTCGTTGCGGGAGCCGTCGAACACCGGGATCTCGCGGCCCTGGCGCGCGGCGAAGTCCCGCTCGGCCACCACCACGTGGTCCAGCAGGTCCTGGGCGCTCCAGCCCTTGCAGGGGGTGGAGGCGTCCCAGTCCTCGACCGCGCGGACCACGTCGGTGAAGGGCTCGACGCAGTCCATCCAGTACTGCTCGACGTCGGTCTGCGTGCTCATGGGGCTCCTCCTGGGGGCGCCGGGATGAGGCGGCGCGGCTCGGTGCGGGTGCGGATGCACCGGTCATTGTCCCCCGCGCAGGACGGCGCGGGCCAGTCGCGCCGGACGCCCGGTTCCAGGGCCCGCGGGCGGGCGGCGACGACGCCGGCGCCCCGTCAGGAGGAGGGGCTCGCCGAGGGTGCGCCGGAGGAGGCGGCCGCGCGCTCCTCCGGCGGCACGTAGCTCGGGGCGTGGATGCTCTCCGGGCGGGCCGGGTCGAGCACGGAGTCCACGTCCATGAACTCGTCGAGCACCGGCCGGGAGCCGTCCTTCGCCCCCGCGAGGGAGATGCCGTCCACGTTGATGCGGGAGCCGCGGTAGTAGCCCGGCTCCAGCTGGCCCCAGGCCTTGGAGGAGCCGTCCACCAGGAAGAAGGAGCGGAAGCCCAGGGAGCGCAGGTACTCGTACTCCGGGCCGGAGTACTTCTCGATGCCCGCGATGTCCGCGCCGAACGGGTAGATCAGCATGTCCGTGGGGCCGACGATCGGCTGGACGTCCTCGATCCAGCGCTCGCAGTCCTCCTTGAGGTCGGCGAGGGACATCTGGGCCATGGAGCGGTGCGACCAGGAGTGGGAGGCGAACTCCCAGCCGGTCTCCTTCATGGCGGCCACCACCTCCTTGGCGGTGGCGACGGCCTCGTCCAGCTCCGGACCCTCCGGATACATGGTCGGCGAGGAGCGGTAGCCGAGCACGCCGTTGTACCCGGTGAGGGCGAGGACGCCCTTGGCGCCGTTGAGCGTGAAGTCGGGGTGGTCGCGCACGAAGTCGTCGAGGATCGGCACCAGGTCGTTCGCGCCGATCGTCGTCTTCCCTTCCTGGTCGGTGTACTCGGTGCGCACCCGGCCGGAGTCGTCCACGAGCAGGCGGGTGGCGAACCCGTCGCCCTCCATGTACTCGTAGTAGGAGCAGTCGTCCAGGGAGATGATCAGCGGGGTCCGGTTCTCCGGGACCATCAGCGTCCTCGCCCGCACGACGTCGTCCCGGCCGACCTCATAGAGCTCGTGCGGGGAGACGAGCACGTAGCCCAGCGCCCACAGCTGCGGGAGGATCCGCTCGAACTCGGCCTGGGTGACCATGTAGTTCAGGTAGCCGTCGGACTCGCCGTGCACATGGAACGCCTTCTCCGGGTCCACCACCAGCGAGTGGAAGAACAGGTGCGGGACCTTCGCCACGTCCTTCCAGGCCACGGGCTTCCCCGCGGGCTCCGGCGCGGAGGAGATCACGGGGCGGGTGGAGGACGGGCTCGGCGCCGCGGAGGACGACGCCGCCTCCGACGACGACCCGCCGCCCGCCGAGGGGGCGGCCCCGTCCTGCGCGGGCGCGCAGGCGGCCAGCAGCCCGGCGCCCAGCAGGGCCGAGCCGCCGAAGATCACATGCCGTCGCGAGTACTCCACTGGTCTGCCTCCATCGTCGATTCGATCCACTCCATGGTGACCCTCGAGGGGGTCCGCGGGCCAGCATGGGCGGCTTCACGATTCGGTCACGGGCGGCCGCCGACGGCGCCTCCTCCCAGGTCAGAGCGTGATCAGCCGGACGTTGTCCCGCTCGGGGCGGCCGCCCACCAGGAACGTGCGCGAGCCGACGGTGCGGAACCCGACCCGCTCGTAGAACGCGTTGGCCCGGTGGTTCTCCTCGGACGTGCCCAGCCAGGCGTGGGTCAGCCCCCGCACCCGCAGCGCGTCGAGGCCCGCCGCCATCAGGGCGGCCGCGGCACCCGTGCCGCGCGCCTCGCGCACCACGTACAGCTTGGACAGGCAGCCGACGGCGGCGCCCTCCCCCAGCACGGCGGTCACCGCGGGCTCCTCCTCGGGGGCGAGCTCGGCCATGACGTACCCGAGGAGGCGGCCGGCGTCGTCGCGCCCGGCGGGTGCCTCCGCCAGGTGCACGGCGTGCCCCGGCCCCGCGACCCAGCCCCCGATCACCTCGGCGTTGAGGCTGCTCGCGATGTGCTCGTCCTTGGCCTCCTGCGAGGTGGTGGGAGGGCACGCGTCCGGGAAGGTCTCCGCCGCCACGCGCACCAGGGCGGGGACGTCGGCGGGCGTGGCGGGGGCGCCCGC
>NZ_JAKRNH010000158.1:0-3774 GCF_022346985.1 Micrococcus sp. ACRRV | reverse complement strand
GCCCCGGCCCACACCGCCCCCGTGCCCCACGCCGGCGTGGACTGCCGCGCCGTCAAGTGCATCGCCCTGACCTTCGACGACGGCCCCGGCCGCTCGACGGCCCGCCTGCTGGACATCCTCTCCGCCGAGCGCGTGCCGGCGACCTTCTACCTGGTCGGCCACAGCGCGGAGATCAACCCGTCCCTCGTGAAGCGGATGACCGCCGAGGGCCACCAGGTGGGCAACCACTCCTACGACCACCCGAACCTGACCACGCTCTCCCCCGCCCAGATCGCCTCCCAGATCACCCGCTCCGACGCCGCGATCCGGGCGGCCGGCGGGCGACCGAGCACGGTCCGCGCCCCCTACGGCGCACTGAACGAGTCCGTGCTCTCCACCTTCGGCGGCCTGCCCGCCGCGGGCAACGTGACCTGGACGGTGGACACCCGGGACTGGGAGCACAGGAACCCGGCCAAGACCCTGGCCGCCGTGCAGCAGGGGGCGACCCCGGGCGGGATCGTGCTCATGCACGACATCCACGCCACCTCCGTCGACGCCGTCCCCGCCGTGATCGCGTACCTCCGCTCCCAGGGCTACACGTTCGTCACCGTGGACACCATCACCGGCGGCGTCACCCCCGGCACCACCGTCCGCCGCGGCATGCACCCGTGACCGGCGGCCCGGAGAACGCCCACGAGCGCGACCACGACCGGGAGAAGGACCCGGAGCTGATCCGCCGGGAGCCGGTGTCCTTCGTCCGCCGCGGGGCCCGCATGACCACGGGCCGCCAGGCCGTGTGGGACCGCATGGCGGAGACGGTGCTGGTGGACGTGCCGCGCCACCGGGCGGCCACGTCCGTGGCCCCCGACGCGCACCTGGACTGGGACGCCGCCTTCGGCCGGCACGCCCCGCTGCTGGTGGACATCGGCTCGGGGCTGGGCGAGTCCACCGCGCAGGGCGCCGCGGACCACCCCGACTGGAACGTGCTGTCCGTGGAGGTCTACCTGCCCGGGCTGGCCGCGCTCATGGCCCAGGTCGAGTCCCGCGGGCTGGAGAACGTGCGGGCCGTGGAGGCCAACGCCCCCGAACTGCTGGACCACCTGCTGCCGGCCGGGTCCGCCCAGGAGGTCTGGGTGTTCTTCCCCGACCCCTGGCACAAGAAGCGCCACCACAAGCGGCGCCTCGTGAACGCGGCCTTCGCGGACCGGGTGGCCCGCGTGCTGGCCCCGGGCGGCGTCCTCCGCCTGGCCACGGACTGGTCCGGGTATGCCGTGCAGATGCGCGAGGTCATGGAGTCCCACCCCGACTTCGTCAACCTGCACCCGGGCCGCGCGGCGGGCGAGGAGTCCCCGCTGACGCGCGTGCGCCGGGAGGGCCGCGAGCTGGAGGTCGGCGCGCAGCCCCTCCCCGCCGGGTTCGACCCGGCCCGTCCCGCGTCGGAGCTGCCCGAGCGCGCCGGCCTCGGCGAGGCCGTGGAGGCGTCCCTGGCGGAGGACCCCGTCGACCACGACGGCGGCTGGGCACCCCGATTCGAGGGCCGTCCCCTCACGCAGTTCGAGGGCAAGGCCCTGCGCGCCGGCCGCCTGGTCTTCGACCTGGCCTACGCCCGACGCTGACCCGATCGCGGCCCGCCGCCGGCGACCGGCAGGCCTGCCGTGACCCGGGCCAGGGCCGCGAGCGTCACGGAGCCGGGGTCTCGGTAGCCGCGGGGGGCGCCGTCGTCGCCGTCCTCCGGACGCCAGCGGGCCGTGTTGTGCCCGCGCACCCCGGCCAGTCCGGCGGCGGGGTCCGCGGCCACCGGCAGCGCCACCGCCTCCGGCCAGGGCGCACGGCCCGCCAGGGTCCGCCCGAGCCACGCGAGCCGGTCCCCGGGCGCCCGGGCCTCGAACACGCGCCCCGCGGCGAGGCCGAGGGCCTCGAGCCGACCGGCCAGGCGGCGGGGCAGGCCCAGCGCCCCGCTGAGTGCGAGGGCGTCGACGGTCAGCGGGGGGTCCCCCGCGGCGAGTCCCTCGAGGGCGTGGGTCGCGACGAGCGTGCCGTAGGAGTGCGCCTCGATCGCCGTGTGCACGGCCGTCCCGGCCCCGTGCGACGGCCCGGGGCGCGTCTCGCGCACGGCCTCGGCCAGGCGGGCTCCGCCGCGGCGGGCCAGGCCGTCGTCGAGGGTGCGCCACCACGGCGGGGCCGGGTAGCCGAGCCAGGCGACCACGCACGGGCGCGGGGCGCCGGCCGCGCGCTGGGCCAGGAGCAGCTGCCCGGCCTCGCGGGCGCTGCCCCACGCGGCTGTGGAGGCGGCGATCCCCATGCCGGAGACCTGCCAGGTCAGGTGGGTCGGCCGCTCGAGCTCGCCCACGGCGACGGCCGCGACCGGGCCGTCGGGGGCGTCGAGGTCCCAGTCGACGAGGACCCGCTCCGGGATCGCAGCGTCCATCGAGTCCCGCCGCAGGGCGTGCTCAGCCCCGTCGAGGGCGGCGAGCTGTCGGGCGGAGAGCCGCCCGTCCCGGGCGCGCGCGCGGTCGGCGTCGAGCCGGGCGGCCGCCGCGCGCGCCTGCTCCGGCAGGTCCACGCTCAGTCCCGCGGCGCGGGCAGGCGGGTGAGGCCGCGGGGGGCGGCGGCCCGGCCGGCGGGCAGCGCGCGCAGGAGGCCGCCGCGTGCCGCGGATCGGGTCGCGCCCTCGCCGGGTCGGCGCTGCCCCTGCACGGCCTCCGCCGCACGGTGGGCGGCGGGGGCGGCGTACCGGGCGGAGACGTCCCCGGCCAGGCCCACGGAGAACACGCGGGCGAGCGCGGAGGCGCTGTGCAGGCGGTCGACCTGGGACGCCAGCTCCACCACGGTGTCCTGCAGCCGCTCCACCTCGCGCTGCAGGTCGAGGATCCTGCGGATCCCCTCGAGGGACACGCCTTCGCGGGAGAGCCGCTGGACGGCGCGCAGGTGCTCGACGTCGGCCGCGGAGTAGCGGCGATGACGCCCGCCCTGGCGCTGGGGCACCACCAGGCCCAGCCGGTCGTACTGGCGCAGGGTCTGCGGGTGCATCCCCGCCATCTCGGCCGCGACGGAGATCACGAACACCGGGTCGTGGCGCCCCGGGCGGCCGGCGGTCCCGCGCAGGCGCCCGGCTCCGGTCGGATGCTCGCCGGCGACGCCGCTCACCACTGCGCCTTCCCGGCCAGGCCCTCCCGGACGTCGTCGCCCGCGGTGGCCGCCGCGTAGGCCTCCACGGCGCCGCGCGCCTCGGCGGAGAGTTCGGCGGGCACGGCCACCTGCAGCTCCACCAGCAGGTCGCCGGTGTGCTTGGCGCCGGCCACGCCGCGCCCCTTGAGGCGCAGCACCCGGCCGGACTGGGATCCGGCCGGGACCTTGACCTTGACGGGCCGGTCCAGCGTGGGCACCTCGACGGTGGCGCCCAGGGCCGCCTCCGCGAAGGTCACGGGCACGGTGATGCGCAGGTCGTCGCCGTCGCGCTGGAAGAACGGGTGCTCTCGGACCTGGACGGTGACGATCAGGTCGCCGCGCCCGGCCGTGCCCGGAGAGCCCTTGCCGCGGGCGCGCACCTTCTGCCCGTCCTTGACGCCCTTGGGGATGCGCACGTCCACGGTCTCCCCGTCCGCCGCGCGCAGGGACACCGTGGTGCCCTCCACCGCACCGCGGAAGGAGATCGTGGTGGTGGCGGTGCGGTCGGCGCCCTTCGTGGGCGCGGGCTGGCCGAAGCCGCCCCCGCCGAAGCCCTGGCCCCCGCCGAAGCCGCCCGCGCCGCCGCCGGTGAAGGCGCCGAGGAGGTCGGACAGGTCGGGGCCGCCC
>NZ_JAKRNH010000157.1:0-3970 GCF_022346985.1 Micrococcus sp. ACRRV | reverse complement strand
GGCGCCCCCCTCACCCCCGCCCAGGTCTCGGCGGTGACATGGCTGGCCCTCGTGATGAACGACTGGCACCGGATGGCCGTCCGCAGTCACCCGGGTCGACCCCCGGCGTTGAATCCCTCTGTCGCCGAGCCGCCACCCAGCAGGTGGACGTCCCGCGCAGCCGTACGGACGCGAGACGGGCCCGGCCGCCATGACGGTCGGGTCCTTCTGCGTCGGGGCGCTCAGCCCTGCTTCCGCTCCTGCGCGTGCCTCTCCAGGAACTGCAGGTGCTCCGGACGCGGCTGGTCCACCTGGCCCTCCACCTCGTCGGCGTGCTTGTCCGCCCACTGCTTCACGTAGGGGCACACGGGCACGATGCGACGGCCGGCGGCCTCGGTGTCGCGCAACGCCTCGCGTACGAGGGTGGATGCGAGCCCCTTGCCCTCATAGGCGTCCTCGAGCTTGGTGTGGGGGAAGATCCGCTGCTCGGTGCCGTCCTCGGCGGTGTGGTCGATGGCCAGGGTGTAGCCGGCCACGGTGCCGTCGGCGTCGACGACGATCTCGTACTTCTCCGCGTTCTTGCGGACCTGCGGGTGGTCCAGGGAGGGGGTCTGCTCGGTCATGACGGGGGTCCTTTCTTCCGGTCTTCTCGGGAAGGCGTTCAGCCGCGGGGGCGCATGCGCGTGTGCGGCAGCGGGGGTGCGCGGATCGGGGGCTTGGGATCCGGCGGGAAGTCCCCGAACTGGGGGAAGGCGCGGCCGTCGTCGTAGGCGGCGCCGCGCAGGGCGTCCATGAGGTCGCCGTCGGCCGCGAGCGGCCGACCCCGGGCGCCTCGAACCCCATCTCCCGCTGGTAGGCCGCACGCCAGCGCACGACCTCCTCGTGGGACCGGCCCACGACGTTCCACCACATGATGATCTGCTCCCCGAGCGGCCCGCCGCCCAGGAGCAGGGCGATCACGGGCTCCTCGCCCGCGGTCACGACGATCTCCTCCGTGCCGGTGCCCACGTAGCCGAGGTGCGCCTGCGGCACGTCCGCGCCCTGCAGGGTGACGGCGCCCTCCACGGCCAGCAGGCCGTGCTCATGGTCCGCGGGCACGGGGATCCGGACGGTCGCGCCCGGCTCCACGCGCAGCTCCACACCCGTCAGCGGGATGGAGGTCGGCACAGGAGAGGACTGGCCCAGGAGGTCACCCAGGAAGACGCGGGCGATCCACCCCTCGCCCCCCACCGGCTCCGGGCGGTGCGAGTGCAGGGCCGGCTCGGAGAACCGGTGCTCGTCCGGCAGGGCGTACCAGAGCTGCGCGCCGTGGAGGACCGTGGTGTCCTCGGTGGAGTACTCACTGTGCGTGATGCCGGTGCCCGCGTTCATCAGGTTCACGTCGCCCGGACGGGCGGCCGCCCAGTTCCCGGCGGAGTCCTGGTGGTCGATCCGCCCTTCGAACAGCCAGGAGACCGTCGCCAGGCCGGTGTGCGGGTGCCGCGGCACGTCCATGCCGCCGGTCCGTGAGACGTCAACCGGGCCGTAGAAGTCCAGGAAGCACCAGGCTCCGATCAGGCTCCGCGCCCGCTGCGGCAGCGAGCGCTGCACGGGCATGGCGCGGGGGCCGCCCAGCGGCTCCTCCCGCGGCTCCAGGATCTCGACGACGGCGCCGTCCTCCCCGTCCGTCGAAGTCACCCCCGAACTCAGTCCGTCCGTGAACCGGGCGGGGCGGAGCTCGCCGTCGTCCTGGGTGGGGGCGTGGCCCGGGCCGCTCTCGCAGACCTGCTCCTGCGGGTCGCGTTCCGTGTTGCTTATCGGGGGCCTCCTCAGGAGTCGTGCCGGCGGACCGGGTGGTGGGACAGGATCGAGATGCGGTTGGTGACGTTCATGACGATCGCCAGCCACTGCACCGCCGCGTACTGCGCATCCGTGAGGACGCCGTGCGTGGACAGCTGCACGTACTGCTGCTGCTCCTGCTCCGGCAGCTCCGTGACGGCCTCCGCCAGCTCGAGGGCAGCGCGCTCGAGCTCGGTGTACACCTCGGGGGCCTCGCGCCAGGCGGACAGCAGTCCGCGGCGCTGGTCGCTCAGGCCGGCGCCGACGCCCTTGCGGGTGTGGACGTCCAGGCAGTAGGCGCAGCCGTTGATCGCGGACACGCGCAGGTTCACGAGCTCCATCAGCTGCTCATCCAGCCCGGCCTCGACGGCCGCGCGGCGGGCCGCGGCGGCCAGTCCGCCGACGGCCACCCATGCCTCGGGAACGGCCTTGTCCAGGTAGAAGGCCAGGGGGTCCTTGCGGGCGGGCGCGGCGTCGTCATGCGGGGAACTCATGGGGGAGAGGCTGTCGAAGGCGGACGGCGCAGGCAAGGGTGGGCGGACGGCGGCGAGGAGCAGGTCGACGAGGGTGGCGACAGGCAGGGCGGCCGGCTGCCTGGCGTCAGAAGCTCCCCGAGGATCCCGACCCGGAGAACGAGCCGCCCGAGGACCCGTAGCCGGTGCCGGACGAAGAGGACTCGTACGAGGCGACGGCGGAGTCGCCCGCGTCGACGCCGGCGGCGAACGCGGTCACGGTCCAGTAGGTCCGCCAGCCGTCGCCGGCGTCGAGGATGGAGCCGCGGCGGTCCCGGGGCACGGCCCGCTGCCCGTCCAGGCTCTCCTGCATCAGCCGCTGCTTCTTCCTCCCGTCCTGGGCCTGCGCCACGGCGCGGGCCAGCTCCTCGATCCGGACCGTCAGGCGGCGGCGCAGTCGCTCGAGGGCGTCGAGGGCGTCGTCCGGGGCCACCGTCTGCGCGGTCAGCCCCGTGCCGAGGCGTTCCAGCTCGGTGCGGGCCTCGTCCCGGAACGAGTCCAGGGCGGCGAGGGGGACCGCCGTGCCGTCCACGTCTCCCAGCCGATCGTGCAGGGCGGGCACGCGGTGCAGGTCCTCGCGCAGGGGCGCGACCTGCCGGTCCCAGGCGTCCTCCCAGCCCGGCAGTCGGTTGAGCAGCGCGTTCGCGTCCGCGATGGCGTCGTCGAGGGCGTCCAGGGCCGCGACGTCGTCCCGCACGCCGCCCGCCCGGTCGACGAAGGACTGCGCGGAGCGGTCCTTCACGGGGGCGGCTTCGAGCTCCTCGAGGCGGGCGGTGGCGTCCAGGGCGGACCGGTGGAAGCCGCGGTAGCGCTCCATCAGTCGCGCGCCATGACGGGAGCCGAGGGGCACGGTCGAGGCGTTCAGCTCCGTCGTCTCCCAGTCCAGGGTGACGCTCGTGAGGTGGTGGCGGGCCTCCTCGAGGTGCTCGGCGGACCGGCGCGCGCGGCTGCGGCGCGGCCCCACGACGGCGGCCGTGATGCCGGCGCCCGCGCCCAGCACCCCGAGCGCTCCGCCCCCGAGGCCGAGCCACACCACCGGATCCTCGTTCCAGGGCCGGCCGATGCGGGTGGCGGCCTCGTCCACCATGTCCACCACCGCGTCCGTCCAGCGGGCGTCGCGGGCGGCGTCCGTGCCGGCCTCGCGCACGGCGGACTGGCCACCCGACTCGAGCTTCCGGTCCTCGCCCTGGTACACGCCGAGCATGCGGTTGTCCGGGTCCACCGCCACGATCACGAGCCCGTCTGCCCACTTCTGACCGTCCGCGCTGATCCACCCCGGTCGCTGGGCGCGGGCGAACTCGAGGACGCGGCCGTTGAACGCCTGAGCCTTGCGCTCCTCGTCCAGGCCCCGGATGTCCGGGCCGCGCTCCGTGAACACGGCCACGCGCGTGGGCGCGCGGAACTCGATCCCCGCCAGGTCGCGCTCGAGCTGGGCCGGATCGATGATGCCCGCCTGATCCGCGAGGTCCACCCGGGACCACTCCAGGGCGTGGGCGGCCGGGGCGGCGACGACGGCGCCCGCCGCCACCGGCACCGCCGCGGCGGTCGCCGCGACGCCGGCGGGCGCGGCCGCCCCCGCGAGCGCGGCACCGGCCACGGCCGCTGCCGCCAGCGGGCGGGCGGCCCGAGCCAGGAGCCGCGCCCGGGGGGCGCGGGCGAGG
>NZ_JAKRNH010000156.1:0-3993 GCF_022346985.1 Micrococcus sp. ACRRV | reverse complement strand
CCTTTCGGTCAGGTGGGGTCAGGCGGGGGTGACGAGGCGTTGGAACAGGAGGAGGACGGCGTCGGAGACGAGGGCCAGGAGCGCGATCAGCACGGCCCCGGCGAGCATGGTGGTGTAGTCCTGCACGGCGAGCGCGTCGAACAGGTACCGCCCCAGCCCGCCCAGGCCCAGGTACGCGGCCACGGACGTGGTGGCCAGCACCTGCAGGGAGGCCGAGCGCAGCCCGCCGACGATCATCGGCAGGGCCAGCGGCACCTCCACCTGGGAGACGAGCTGCCGGGTGGAGTGCCCGTTCGCGCGGGCCGCGACGACGACGTCCCGGGGCACGGCGTGCACGCCCGCGTAGGCGCCGGCCAGCAGGGGCGGCACGGCCAGGACGACCAGCACGATCACCGCGGGGATCAGCGCCTGCCGCAGGCCCACCTGCAGGACGATCGCGAGGAACGTCAGCAGGCCCAGGGTCGGCAGGGCGCGCAGCGCGCTGGACACCGCGACGACGACGCGCCGCCCCTTCCCCGTGTGGCCGATCGCCACGCCGGCGGGCAGGGCGATCGCGGCGGCGATCGCGAGGGCCAGCAGGGAGTAGCCGAGGTGCTCGGCCACGCGGGCGGGCACGCCGCCGGGGCCGGTCCAGTGGGCGGGGTCGGCGAACCAGGCGAACAGGTCGGCGATCATCGGGCGACCCCCTCGGCGGGGGCGGTCACGGGGTCCGTGACGGCGTCGGTGAGGGCGGCGTCGTGCCGGGCGTCCTCGGGGGCGGGAACGGTCCGGCGTCCGCGCCGCGTCCACGGCATCGGGGCGGCGGCGAGGGCCACGAGCGCGGCGTCGAAGAGGACGGCGAGCAGCACGGTGCCCGCGATGCCCACGAGGATCTCCGTGAGGAACGCGCGGGCGTACCCCTCGGTGAACAGGGTGCCCAGGGAGGGGACGCCGATCAACGCGCCCACGGACACCAGGGAGAGCGTGGAGGCGCTGACCACGCGCGTGCCCGCCAGCAGGGACTCCCCCGCCAGGGGCAGCTCGACGCCCCAGAACCGCTGCGACGGGCTGTGGCCCTGCGCGGTGGCGGCGTGCAGGACGTCGGGGTCGAGGGCGTCGAACGCCTCGGAGGCGCTGCGGGTCAGCAGGGCTGCGCCGTAGAGCGTCAGGGCGATGACCACGTTCAGCGGGTCCAGGATCCTCGTGCCGATCAGCCCGGGCAGGATCACGAACACCGCGAGGGACGGGATCGCGTAGAGCAGGCTGGAGCCGCCCACGGCCAGGCGTCGTCCCCAGCGGGAGGCGTTCGCGGCCCGGCCCAGGGGCACGGCGATCAGCACGCTGAGCAGGATCGCGGGCACCGCGACTGCGACGTGCCGCAGGGTCAGGTCCAGGATCAGGTCCAGGTTCTCCGCGATCCAGGTCATGGCGTCTCCAGGAGACCGGCCACGCGGCCGGCGGCGTCCACCACGGTGGCCGTGCCGGCGCGCTCCTCCACGTGCAGGCGACGCCGGTCCCCGCCCACGAACCGGTCGACGAACCCGTCCGCCGGGTGCAGCAGGATCTCCTCCCCGCGGCCCCGCTGGGCCACCTGCGCACCCGTGCGCAGCACGAGGACCTCGTCCCCGAGGAGGACGGCCTCGTCGACGTCGTGGGTGACGAACAGGACGGTCTTCGCGAGCTCCCGCTGGATCCGCAGCAGCTCGGCCTGCAGCTCGGCCCGGACCACGGGGTCCACGGCGGAGAACGGCTCGTCCATGAGGAGGATGTCTGGGTCCGAGGCCAGGGCGCGGGCCACGCCCACGCGCTGGCGCTGGCCGCCGGAGAGCTGGTCCGGGCGCCGCCGGGCCGCGTCTGCGGGCAGGCCCACCAGCTCGAGCAGCTCGTGCGCCCGGGAGCGATCCGCGGCGGAGACCCGGCCCGTGAGACGCGGGACGGTGAGGACGTTGTCCAGCACGGTGCGGTGGGGCAGCAGGCCCGCCTGCTGCATCACGTAGCCGATCCGGCGGCGCAGGCGCACCGGGTCCACGGAGGCGACGTCGGCGTCGTCGATCCACACCCGGCCCGAGGTGGGGTCCACCATGCGGTTGACCATCTGCAGCAGCGTGGTCTTCCCGCAGCCCGAGGAGCCCAGCAGCACCGTGGTGGTGTGCGAGGGCACCTCCAGGCTGAAGTCCTCCACGGCGGCGGTGCCGTCGTCGAAGACCTTGCCCACGTGCTCGAAGCGGATCATGGCGGGAGCCTCCAGGTGAGGTCGGCAGGGCGCCGGCGGGGTCGGCGGTCGGTGCCCCACCCTAGGGGCGGGATGTGCCCCCGGTCACGGGTGGGGGCACCCCGGGTCAGCCGCGGGGAGCATCACGCCGACGGAGCCCGGCGCCGTCGGAGCGCGGGGGCCTTCCGCGGACGCGCGGGCGGTGCTTGCATGAGCGCATGAGCCTGCGCCTGTCCCACACCACCTGGGACGCCCTGGACCCCTACGCCGTCGCTGAGTTCTGGCGCGAGCTGATGGGCTGGGACGTCGCCGAGCCCGACTCCTACGCCCCCGGATCCGACGAGTGCTACCTGGCCACGGCCGAGGGGTACACGGTGCTCTTCTACCGGGTGCCGGACGCCAAGCGCGTGAAGAACCGCGCCCACATGGACCTCATGACGGCAGGCACCACGCGGGACGAGGAGGTCGAGCGTGCCCTGGGCCTCGGCGCGAGCATGGTGGACGACCGCCGCGGCGATCTCGGCTGGGCCGTGCTGGCCGACCCCGAGGGCAACGAGTTCTGCATCCTCGACACCGGGGACTGACCCCGGCCGGGGTCCGCACGACGACGCCGGCCCGGTCGCGGGGACCGGGCCGGCGTCGTCGTGCCGGCGGGCGAAGCGCCCCGCCGCCGCGTCAGGTCACGGCGTCGGCATGCCGCCGGTGACCGGGATGGTCGCGCCCACCACATAGGAGGACTCCGGCGAGGCCAGGAACACGTACGCCGGGGCGAGCTCGGTGGGCTGCCCGGCGCGGCCCAGCGGAGTGGACTGGCCGAACTCCGGCAGGGCCTCCGGCTTCTGACCGCCGGAGGGCTGCAGCGGGGTCCAGATCGGACCGGGCGCCACGGCGTTCACGCGGATGCCCTTCGGGGCCAGCTGCTGGCCCAGCGCCTTCGTGAAGGTGTTGATGGCGGCCTTGGTGGCGGAGTAGTCCACCAGCTGCTCCGGGGCCATGTAGGCGACCACGGAGGTGGTGTTGATGATCGTGGAGCCCGGCTTCAGGTGCGGCAGGGCGGCCTTGACCAGGCGGAACTGGGCCAGGATGTTGACGTCGAAGGTGGCCTCGAGCTGCTCGTCGTCGATGTCCTCGATCGAGTCCTGCGCCACCTGCTTGCCGCCGTTGTTCACCAGGATGTCGAGGCCGCCGAGCTCCTGCACGGCGCGCTCCACGAGGTCCTTGCAGAACTGCTTGTCCCGCAGGTCGCCGGAGACGGTCACGGCCTTGCGGCCCTCCGCCTCGATGACCTCCTTGACGTGCTGCGCGTCCTTCTCCTCCTCCGGCAGGTAGGTCAGCACCACGTCGGCGCCCTCGCGGGCGAAGGCGATCGCGGTGGCCGCGCCGATGCCGGAGTCGCCGCCGGTGATGAGCGCCTTGCGGCCCTCCAGGCGGCCGGTGCCGCGGTAGGAGTGCTCGCCGAGGTCCGCCTTCGGGGTCATCTCGGCGTCCAGGCCGGTGCCGGGCAGGGACTGCTCGGGCGGGCTGATCACGGGGTAGCGCTTCGTGGGGTCCTGCAGGGTGAGCTGGTCGGTGGTGGTGGTGTTGGTGTCGTCGTTCGCCACGGCGTGCTCCTTCTCTTCTCAGGGACGGCGCGCGGTCGACGCGCCGTCCCTCCACCATAGGAGCCGGCCTGGTCCGCGGGCCACGGTTGGTGCGCGGCGCCGGGCCCGACCGCGACCGGCCGGTTTCTGGGCGGCTTCTTGGAAGGGGCCGCCCACGCTGGAGGCATGGCCACCGCCCTCCTCCCCCCGAACAGCCCGTCC
>NZ_JAKRNH010000155.1:0-4095 GCF_022346985.1 Micrococcus sp. ACRRV | reverse complement strand
CGCCCCGCCCCGGCCCCTCCGTCTTCGTTCGCGAAACGGACGGCGTGTCCGGCGCGTCCGTGCGCGATGTGGACGGCGCCTCAGCCCGCCGGGAGCGCCGCCGCCACCCGGTGCAGGATCCCGACGTCGTCGCCCCCGCCCATCGTCCCCGCCTCGGACGCGTCCAGGCGCCGGTTCAGCACGTACTGGCGGCGCCCGTCCAGCACATGCGCGGTGCGCATGCGGACCTCCGCGCCGTCCGGCCCGGGGATCCGCTTCTCGTAGACCACGGCCTCCCCGCCGGGCCAGTCCGCGCCCCGCGCGTCGACCACGCCGAGCCAGCCGGTCTGCCCGGCGCAGTCGGCGCGCACCTGCGCGTGGCGGTCCCAGGAGCGACGCGCGGCCTCCACGTCCGGGAAGTCGGTGACGGTGAGGTTCACGTAGCCGGCGGTGTCCGTGCTGGACTGTCCGCGCGCGCTGCCCGCCCCCGCCAGGCCACGGGCGCCGGACTCGGCCTCCGACTGGGCGGCGGCCCGGTTGGCGTCCACGCAGGCCTGCGAGGCGTCGCGGGCCTGGGACAGTGCGACCTCGTCGCCGTAGACGGTCGCCAGGTGCCGCTCCATGGCGTCCCGGTACTCGGCGCGCGAGTACACGTCCAGGACGGTCATCTGTGCGCCCGTGCCCTCCTCCACGGCCCGGGCGACGGCGTCCACCTGCGCCCGGCCGGCCCAGGGGGCCTCGGACGAGGACGCCGCCGTTGAGGCGACGTCCGTCCCGCCGGACCCGCCCGACGCCGCCCCGTCGGCCCCGCAGCCGGCCAGGGACAGGGCCCCCGAGAGGGCGAGGGCGGCGGCGGTGAGGGCGGCGGGGGCGGAGCGCATGGATCCATGATGCGCCCGCGTGCGACGGCCGAGCGGCACGCGACGGTGCCCCGCACTGCGACGGTGCGGGGCGCCGAGACGCCGCGGCCGGGGAGGGGGCTCAGCCGGCGGGGACGGCCTCGAGGACCTGCTCGGCGAGGGCGCGGGCCTGGTCGGCGGCGCCGGCGGGGGCGGTCTCGCCCGGGCCGGCGACCATCACGCTGACCACGTCCGTGCCGCGTCGCACGGCGAGCCATCGCCCTCCCGCGAGCTCCCCGCCGACGGCCTCGTCGCCGATCCCGGTCACGGGGGCGATGTCGGTGGGCTGCTCGGCGCCGGGCACCTGGACGTCCGTGCACAGCTCGATCGGAGCGGAGCCGTCCGCCAAGGCCGCCACGGCCGCCGAGGCGTCCGGGTAGGCGACCACGTCGGCCCGGACCGAGGTGTAGGCGCCCCCCGCGACGGTGGGCATGGCGTCGGAGCGCAGCTGGGCCCCGCCCGCGGCGGCCTCGGTGCGAAACCGCTCCGCCGCGGCGTCCGCGCACCGCTGCTGGGCCTCCGTGTAGGTCGGCGACGCGCTCGAGCCCTCGGCCGCCGGCTCCAGCGGTCCGTCCGTGAGGATCGTCGCCTGGTCCTCCAGGTCGGTCTTCCGCTCGAGCGGGGAGACGGACCTCGTGGTCACCTCGAAACCCTCGGGCGCGGCCGCCGTGACGGCCTCCGTCAGGCCCGTCCGGGCCTCGTTTCCGAACCGGTCCGGCATGGACAGGGACAGCGCCGAGGACGATGCGGCCGAGGAGGAGGCGGCCGGCGAGGTCACGCTCGAGCCCGCGCCGCCGGCGGTCGGGCTGCCGGCCGCCGTGGAGGAGGAGGCGGACCCGCCCCCGCCGGCGCAGCCGGTCAGGACGAGGGCGGCGGCGCCCAGGGCGAAGCCCGCCCGCAGTCGGCGGGACGGGACGGCTGTCATGTGGGTCATGGGAGAAGTGAATGCCCTGTACCCCGCTTGGTCAAGGGCTGTGTCGGGGCAGCCCGCGCCCCGGTCACCCCCGCGAACGACGACGCCGGCGCCCCCGCGGGGGAGACGCGCCGGCGTCGTCGGTGGGCTCGGACCGTGAGCCCCGGCCGGATCAGGCCTTCGGCTCGGCCTCCGGCATCGGCCAGGTCTTGGCGACCAGCGTCAGCACGTCGTACTGCGCCACCAGCTCGTCCTTCTGGTTGTGCAGCCGGCAGTCCCAGGCGACCTCGCCGTACTCGTCCGTCACGCGCGGGGTGATCCTCTTCGCGGTGAGGGTCACGCGGATGGCGTCGTCGTAGGTGACGGGCGTGATGAAGCGCAGGTCGTCCAGGCCGTAGTTGGCGAGCACCGGGCCCGGATCCGGGGCCACGAACAAGCCGGCGGCCCAGGAGACCAGCAGGTAGCCGTGGGCCACGCGGCGCGGGAAGAACGGGTTGGCCATGGCGGCCTCCTCGTCCGTGTGCGCGTAGAACTTGTCGCCCGTGGACTCGGCGAACGCCGTGATGTCCTCGATGGTGACGGTCCGCAGGCCGGAGGCGAACTGGTCGCCGATCTGCAGCTCGTCGAGCGCCTTGTAGAACGGGTGCTTCGCCTTGCCTGCCTCCACGTCCTCACGGGTGGCGGTCTGCGCGGCGGCGCCCTGGTGCCACACGCCGGTGATGGCGGTCAGCATGTCCGGGGAGCCCTGCACGGCGGTGCGCTGCATGTAGTGCTTGACGGCGCGGACGCCGCCCAGCTCCTCGCCGCCGCCGGCGCGGCCGGGGCCGCCGTGGATCAGCACCGGCACGGGGGCGCCGTGGCCGGTGGTGGTCTTCGCGGTCTGGCGGTTCAGCACGTGCACGCGGCCGTGGTGGGCGCCGATGCCCGCGATGAACTCGGAGGCGGTGGCGCCGTCGTTCGTGGCGAGGGTGGCCACCAGCGAGCCGGAGCCCAGCGCGGCCAGGCGCACGGCGTCGGCGACGTCCGTGTAGCCGATCACGGAGGTCACCGGGCCGAAGGCCTCCACGGAGTGCACCTGCGGGGTGTCGGCGTCGGCGAAGGTGAGCACGGTGGGGGCGAAGAACGCACCGGCCTCCGCGTCGGCGTCGCCCGTGGAGCCCTCCGGGCCGCCCAGGCGGACCTGGCCGCCGGCGTCGACCAGGGTCTGCACGGCCTTGCGAACTTCGGACTGCTGCTCCTTGGAGGCCAGGGCGCCCATGGTGGTGCCCTCAGCGCGGGGATCGCCCAGGACCACCGTGGAGGAGAGACGCTCGGTGAGGGCCGCCGTGACGTCCTCGACCATGGCCTCCGGCACGATCACGCGGCGGATCGCGGTGCACTTCTGACCGGCCTTGACGGTCATCTCCTGGAAGACGACCTTCACGAATGCCTCGAACTCGGGGGTGTCCACGCCCGCGTCCGGGCCGAGGATGGCCGCGTTGAGGGAGTCGGTCTCCGCGGTGAAGCGGACACCGCCGTTGAGGACGTTCTCGTGCTGGCGCAGGGTCTGCGCGGTGCCGGCCGAGCCGGTGAACGCCACGTGGTCGCGGTAGTCCAGGTGGTCGAGCAGGTCGCGGGCGGAGCCGGAGATCAGCTGGATCGAGCCCTCGGGCAGCACGCCGGACTCCACCATCATGCGCACGCAGGCCTCGGTGACGTAGCCGGTGGGGGTGGCCGGCTTGACCACGGTGGGAACGCCCGCGACGAAGGCCGGGGCGAACTTCTCCAACATGCCCCACACGGGGAAGTTGAAGGCGTTGATCTGCACGGCCACGCCCGGGATGCGCTGGTAGATGTGCTCGCCGATGAAGGAGCCGTCGCGGGAGAGGGGCTCCACGTCGCCGTCGATGATCACGTTGGAGTTCGGCAGCTCGCGGCGGCCCTTCCCGGAGAACGTGAAGAGGGTGCCGATGCCGCCGTCGACGTCGAAGGCGTGGTCGCGCTGCGTGGAGCCGGTGGCGAAGGAGAGGTCGTAGAGCTCCTGGATGCGGGAGTTCAGGTAGAGGGCGAGCTCCTTGAGCTTGAGCGCGCGCTCGTGGATGGTCAGCTCGCCCAGGTTCCTCTGGCCGACGGTGCGGGCGTGCTCGATGGCGCCGGCGGTGTCGATGCCGTCCGTGGACACGCGGGCCATGAGCTCGCCGGTGTTCGCGTCCGTCACGTCGGTGACCTTGGACGGGTGTGACGGCGTCCACCAGCTGCCGGCGACGTAGCTGGGGAGGATCTCCGGGAGGGAGGGGGCGGTGACGGTCACGGGGGCTCCTGGTG
>NZ_JAKRNH010000154.1:0-4131 GCF_022346985.1 Micrococcus sp. ACRRV | reverse complement strand
GAACCCGCACCTGGACGCCGAGCGCGCCCCCGCCCCGGGCACCCCGGGCTTCCGGATCCTGTTCCACACGCCGGAGATCCCGGGGAACACGGGCAACGCGATCCGCCTGGCCGCCATCACGGGGGCGGAGCTGCACCTCGTCGAGCCGCTGGGCTTCGACTTCTCGGACGCCCACCTGCGCCGCGCCGGACTGGACTACCACGACCTCGCCGTGATGACCGTGCACCCGGACCTCGACGCCGCCCTCGCCGCCCTGGCCCCCGCCCGCGTGTTCGCCTTCTCGGCCCGCGGCCGCGTCCGCCACGACCGGGTGGCCTATGAAGCCGGTGACGTCCTGCTCTTCGGCCGGGAGTCCACGGGGCTGCCGGAGGACGTGCTGTCCGACCCGCGGGTCACGGACACCGTCAGCCTGCCGATGCAGCCCTCCCGCCGGTCCCTGAACCTGGCCAACGCGGCCTCCATCGCCGTCTACGAGGCGTGGCGTCAGCACGGCTTCGCCGGCGCCGGGAGCCCCGCCGCCGATTCCCTACACTGAGGTCACCATGCAGACTCCGCAGCACCCCGAGACCCCCGGCGCCGACGCGTCGACCGCCCCGCAGCAGCCCTCCCGCCGCGGCGTCGACGAGCTCCTGCACGCCAGTGCGCGCGGCGACCGCGCGGCGTTCTCCGCGTTCTACGACGCCACCGTCCCGTGGGTCCACGGCATGGCCACCGCCATGTTCCGCTCCCGCCGCGACGCCGCCGAGGCGACCGCGCAGACCTACCTGGCGGCCTGGTCCGAGGCGCCGGAGGCGGAGCTCGACCTCAGCGACCGCGACGCCGCGGCCGCCCGCGAGCGCCGGGTGTTCGCGTGGCTGGAGGTCCTGGCCCACCGCGTGATGACCGGCCTGCTGCGCACGGACGCGCTGCCGGAGCAGGGGCGTCGCCTGCTGCCGGAGCGGGCCGGCCTGGGGACCGGCGGCCCGACGGCGCTCCCCGCCACCCTCGAGGGCTCCGTGAGCCCCGAGACCCACCGGGCGGTGCGCCTGGCCTGGCTGGGGGGCCGCACGGACGCCCAGGTCGCCGAGGCCCTGGACGTGCCCGTGGACCGCGCGCGCACCCTGCTGCGGGACGGCGTCCAGGAGCTCGTGGCCGCCCACCGCGCGGACCAGGGGCTGCCGGCCCCCGTCGCCGGGGCCCGCCCCGCGCTGGCCGCCACCACGCGAGAGGACGTCGACGCCGGCCGCGGCGGCGAGCTCGCGGACCTCTCGGCCCTGCACGCGCTCGACGCCGCCGGCCACACCGCCGCGGCGGCGGCCGCCCAGCAGCGCGGCGCCGGGGAGCTCGCCCTCTGGCGGACCCGCGTGGACGCGGGCCGGCGCGCCGTCGCGTGGGCGTTCCGCGACGTCGTCGCCGAGCCGCCCTCGGACCTGCTGGACGACGTGCTGCGCCGTCTGCCGGCCCAAGACATGGGCCTGGAGCTGGTGGAGGAGACCGCGGCCCCGCGGGGGGCCGCCGAGCGCCGCCGCGGGCTGAAGACCGTCCTGTTGGGCCTGCTGGCGCTCGTGGTGCTGGCGCTGGGCGTGTACGCCGGCTGGAGCCAGTTCTCCCGGGACGGCATCACCCACCGCGTCCACGGGGCGAAAGACCTCTACACGACCTCCGAGTACCCGGCGACGGGCGGCGGCACGATGCAGGGCTTCCTGTCCGACTCCGAGAACAGCGGCTACGTGACGGTCTCCGGCATGCCGCAGCTCGAGGACGGACAGACGTACCAGGTGTGGCTGTACCCGAAGGACGGCTCCGCGCCGTCGTCGCTGGGCACCTACGACGCCGACGGGTTCGACGACCCCATCTCCTTCCGCGGCCTCGACCGGTTCGCGGCCGTGAGCATGACCGTGGAGCCGTCCGGGGGCTCCCCGGAGCCGACGGCGGACGACGTGCTGCTCGGCCTGGACCTGGACCCCTCGAACCAGTCCGGTCCCCAGTACGGCGGCATGCCCTCGAACAACTGACGGCGGCGCCCCTGAGGCCGCGAGGGCCCCGGCACCGTGCGGTGCCGGGGCCCTCGTGCGTGCGGGACGGTGTGCCGGGTCGGCTCAGAAGCCGGCGATGACGCCGTCCCCGTTCACGGTGACGAGGTGGAACGCCTCGCCGGAGCCGGCCGGGGCGTCCGGCCCGGCGGCCTCCCGGTGGCGCCGGGTGAGCTTGGCCCGCACGGCCTCGCGCATGGCGGGGGCGTCGGGGTGCTGGGAGACGTGCGCGTCCAGGGCGCGGAGCTTCACGTCCTCCAGCCCGGTGACGTCCACGGTGAGGTTCCGGCGCGCCGCGGGGGCCGTGTAGAGCATCAGGTGCCGGATGCGGAACGCGTCCAGGCCGGCATCGGCCAGCTCCGGGTACGCGTAGGGGTTCTCCACCGCGGGGTAGGCGGCGCGCACCACGGCCTCGCCGCAGGCCAGGTGGTCCGGGTGGGAGGCCTGCATGGACTCCCAGTCCCGCTCGGGGTGGGGGCAGAGCACGACGTCGGGGCGCACCCGGCGCATCAGCTCCACGATGCGGCGGCGCACCTCGTGGGTGGGCTCGAGGTGGCCGTCGCGCTCGCCGAGGAAGTGGACGTCCGCGGCGCCGATCACCGCTGCGGCCGCGCGCTGCTCGGCGTGCCGGCGGGCGGTCATCGCCCCGGGGCCGTCGGAGTCGAACCCCCCGGCGTCGCCGTCGGTGACCACGCACAGCTCCACCCGCACCCCGGCGGCGGCGAGGCCCGCCAGGGTGGCGGAGGCGTCGAAGTCGAGGTCGTCCGGGTGGGCGCCGAACGCCAGGACGGTGCGCCACCCGTGGCGGACGGCCAGGTCGGCGGGCGTGGGCAGGGACTCGGGGACCGCGCTCATCGGGAGGCTTCCATGGCGGTCAGGGTGACGTCCGCGGTCTGCTCCCGGCCGTCGCGGGTGAACCGGACGGGGGTGGTCTCCCCGTCCCGGTACTCGCGGACGGCCGCGGTGAGGGACTCGGTGTCGGTGACGGTGCGCTCACCCACCTGCGTGATGACGTCGCCCTCCTTCAGGCCGGCCTTCTCCGCCGGGGAGCCGGACGAGACGGTGTGGACCAGGGCGCCCGCGCTGAACTCCGTGCTCTTCGAGCCACCGGCGGCGCCCTGCACCTGGGCGGGCTGGGGCTGGACCGTGACGCCGAGCAGGCCGTGGGAGGCGGTGCCGTCCGCGATGAGGTCGTCCGCGACGCGCTTGGCGTAGTCCACGGGGATCGCGAAGCCGACGCCGATGTTGCCCGACTCGGCCCCGCTCGCGGAGGAGCCGCCGGCGGAGGCGATGGCCACGTTCACGCCCACGAGCTCGCCGGCGCCGTTGACGAGGGCGCCGCCGGAGTTGCCGGGGTTGATGGCGGCATCGGTCTGGAGGACGTTGATGTAGATGTCCTGCTGCTGGGACTGGCCCTGCTCGCCGGGGAGCTGGAAGCGGAACCGCTCGGTGCCGGAGGAGCCGGTCTGGCCCTCGGGGGCGGCCGAGGACTGGATGGCAATGGTCCGGTTCAGGGTGGAGATGATGCCGTCCGTCACCGTGTTGGACAGGCCCAGGGGCGCGCCGATGGCGATGGCGTCGTCGCCGACCTTGACGTCCTTCGAGGAGCCGATCGTGATCGGGGTCAGGCCCTGGGCGTCGATCTTGATGACGGCGAGGTCGGACACCGGGTCCGTGCCGACGACCTTCGCGGCGTAGACCTTGCCGTCGGAGGTGCGCACGGTGATGGAGGCGTCGGACGCGGTGCCGCCGAGCGTGACCACGTGCGTGTTGGTCAGGATGTGCCCCTCGGCGTCGAGGATGGAGCCGGAGCCCGAGCCCGCGCTGGAGCCGGAGGTCGCGGAGATCGTCACCACGGACGGCAGCGCCTTCGCTGCGGCGGCGCCCACGGGGTTGTCCGCCACGGGCTGGTCGGTGGACCCGACCGCCGGAGCGGCGGCGGCGCTGGAGGACCCCGAGGCGGAGGCCGAGGCCGACGCGCCGGCGCCCGGACCCGCAACGCCGCAGGCGGCCAGGGAGCCGGCGAGCACCGTCGCGGCGAGGGCGCCGCCGAGGGCACGGCGACGGCCGCGCGGGGACGCCGGCCGCGGGGAGGATGCGACGGGGGCGGCTTCGGGGG
>NZ_JAKRNH010000153.1:0-4219 GCF_022346985.1 Micrococcus sp. ACRRV | reverse complement strand
GCTCGGGTCTGGTGGGGGCCGACGACGGCGCCGCGGGCGGGGTGCCTCGCGCGGTGGTCGGGCGGCAGGACCAGGTGAGGGTCCGTCTCGGTCGGCGCGGGTCGGCGCTCGGCGCGGACGCGGGTGGACGTCCGCGTGATTCAGGCTACATGCTCGCGGGAGGGGGCGTGAGACGTGGCCTACGCCACGCCGCCGTGAGGCGGATCCTCGTGATCATTGACTTCATGCATGAACCGTGACGAAGTGTTTCAACTTTTCACCACCCGGCTCTGGACAGACGCCCGTCCGTGATGTTTGGATTTGAAGCAAGCACGGAGGAAGCCTCCTCCGCGGCGCAGCAGAACCTCTCGAAGGAGAACACCCATGGCTCAGATCACCCCCGGCACCTGGAACCTCGACGCCGCCCACTCCGACGTCGACTTCGTCATCCGCCACGCCGGCATCTCGAAGGTCCGCGGCACCTTCCACACCGTGGACGGCCAGCTCGTGGTGGCCGAGGACTTCAACCAGTCCTCCGTGCAGGTCACCGTGGACATGGCCTCCATCAACACCAAGAACGAGGGCCGCGACCAGCACCTGCGCTCCGCCGACTTCTTCGACGTCGAGCAGTTCCCGCAGATGACCTTCCGCTCCACCGAGGTCCGCGGCGAGGCCGAGGACTTCACCGTGGTCGGCGAGCTGACCATCCACGGCGTCACCAAGACCGTGGAGCTCGAGGCCGAGTTCGGCGGCCAGGACAAGGACGCCTTCGGCGCCACCCGCGTGGGCTTCGAGGCCAAGGGCGAGATCTCCCGCAAGGACTTCGGCCTGACCTGGAACGCCGCCACCGAGGCCGGCGGCGTGATGGTCTCCGACAAGGTGAAGATCGAGATCGGCGCCGCCTTCGTGCTGCCCGAGGCCTGAGCAGGCCCCGGGCCCGCACGGGCCCTCCCGCACCGGGGCCGACCGTCTCTCCCCGGTGACATCCCCACGACGCCGGTCGCCCCCTCCCCGGGGCGGCCGGCGTCGTCGTGTGTGCGGGGCCAGAAGGGGCGGGCGGGGGTGCCTGTGGCGTCCGCGCGGCCCCTAGGGTGGTCCGCATGATGGCTTCCAAGACCCCGCACCAGAACGTCTCGTTCCCGCTGCCCACCAAGGACGCCGCCCACGGCGATCAGACCGGCCACGGCTACCTCGCCCTCCCGGCCGCCGGGAAGGGACCGGCCGTGATCGTCATCCAGGAGTGGTGGGGCCTGGTGGACCACATCAAGGACGTCTGCGACCGCCTCGCGGAGGAGGGCTTCGTGGCCCTCGCCCCGGACCTGTTCGGCGGCTGGATCGCCCACGACGGCGACGAGGCCGGCGAGATGATGCAGAACCTCCCCGCGGAGGAGGGGGCCCGCCAGCTGGCCGGCGCCGTGGACTGGCTGCTGGCCCGCGACGAGGTCACCTCGTCGAGGGTCGAGGCGATCGGCTTCTGCATGGGCGGCGGCTTCGTGCTGGCGCTTGCGGCCCAGCAGGGGGACAAGGTCTCCGCGGCCGTGCCGTTCTACGGCGTGGGCCAGGGCGTGCCCGGCTCGTTCGAGGGCGTGACCGCCGCGATCCAGGGCCACTATGCCGAGCAGGACGACTTCTTCCCCGTGGAGGATGCGAAGAAGCAGGAGCGGCAGATCCGCGAGGAGTCCGGCGCCGAGGTCGAGTACTTCTACTACGACGCCCCGCACGCGTTCCACAACGACGAGAACCCCCAGGGCAACTACCGCCCCGAGGCCGCGCAGCTCGCCTGGGACCGCGCCGTCTCCTTCCTGAAGGAGAAGGTCCGCTGAGCGGGTCCCGAGGCGTCCGCGGCGGCGGCCGCTCCTCCGGCAAGGCCTCCCGCGGCGGACCCGCCCGGTCGACGCCCGCCGGCAAGGCGGGGGCGCGCGGCGGCGTCGGGAAGGCGGCCGGGAAGGCCGGGGCTCGGCAGACGCCCGCGGCCCCGGCCGACCTGCCCACGCCCCCCGAGACCCTGTTCCTCGCGACGATCCCCGGTGCGACGCCGTCCACGTGGGTGCAGCGGTTCAGCTCGCGCGCGCGGACGGTGCAGCTCGTGAACCACGAGGAGGCGCAGCAGGCCGCGCACCTGGCGCACGACGCCGCCGGGGCGCCCCTGCACCCGCTGCCCCAGCTGGGATACGTCCGGTGGCTGCGCGATGCCGGCGTGGAGTCGGTGCTGCGGGAGTCCGGCGTGGACCCCCGGTTCGTGCACGTGGTGGGGGTGTACTCCGAGCTGCCCGTGGTCTGCGTGGGCAAGGAGCACCTCCTGGCCGCGTGGGACCTCGAGGCGGACGGCCCCGTGCCGCTCGCCGAGCTCGACCCGGCCGAGCACATGGACCCCGCCCGCTTCGCTCTCGAGCCGGGGGCGGCCTCCAACCCCCTGGACTCGGCCGAGCTGCCCGGTGCGGGGGAGCGCATGGCGCTCGAGATCGTCGCCTCCGGCGTGGGGCACGTGGTGCTCCCGCAGTCCGTGGCCCGCGTGTTCGGCCGCAAGGACGTCGTCGTCCTGCCGGTGGCCTGCGAGCTCGACGACGTCGTCGGCCTCTCCCGCGCCGACCGGGAGGCCGCGGCCACCCGCGCCGAGGTGGCGGAGGAGGGGGACGGCGTCGTGCCGGACGGTGCGGACGCTCCCGCGACGACGGCGCCGCGCCACCCCGGCTGGGATGTCGGCCTGGCGTGGCTCAAGGAGCAGGACTCGGAGCTCGTGCAGTCGTTCGTGGGCGTGGCCCGCGGCCGACGGGGCGGCACCTCGCGCTGAGGGTCGCCGCCCCACCCGGTGACGAGCCCCGCGCACGGAGCGGTCTGCGCGTCCAGAACCGTTCCGTGCGCGGGGCACGTCGAGGGACGGGGCCGGCTCAGCCCAGGCGGCCCGCCTCGGCCGCGCGGTAGCTGGCCGGGTCCTCGGTGTCCTCGTCCACGGGCTCGGTGCCCCGCACCCGCGCCACCAGCGTCATCAGGTGGTAGACCACCAGCGCCGTCAGCGTGCCCAGCGTGATGCCGCCGAACACCAGGCCGCCCACGACGAGCTCCGGGTTCGCGATCGCCACGATCAGGCCCGCGCCTGCGGTCATGAGGTTGATGGTGTTGGAGAAGTCCACGCGGTTCTGCACCCAGATGCGCACGCCCATCACGCCGATCATCCCGTAGAGGATGATGCCCGCCCCGCCGGCCACCCCCGCCGGGATCGTCGCGACCGCGGCGCCGAACTTCGGCAGGAACGCGAGGGCGATCGCGGTCAGGCCCGCCACCCAGTAGGCCGCGGTGGAGTACACCTTCGAGGAGGCCATCACGCCGATGTTCTCCGCGTACGTCGTCGTCCCGACGCCGCCGCCCAGCCCGGAGAGCGTGGTCGCCAGGCCGTCGGCCAGCAGCGCGCGGCCGGTCAGCGGATCCAGGTCGCGCTTGGTCATCAGGCCCACGGTGCGCACGTGCCCGATGTTCTCCGCGATCAGCACCAGCACCACCGGGAGGAACAGCGGCAGCAGGGACCAGTGCAGCTCGGGCGTGTGGAACGGCGGCAGCCCCACCCACGCGGCCTGCCCCACCGCGGTGAAGTCCACCTGGCCCTGCGCCAGGGCCAGCAGGTAGCCGACGACGATGCCCACCAGGATGGACAGCCGCCCCAGCAGGCCCTTGAACAGCACGGCGGTGAGCACCACGGCCAGCGCCGTGCCGAAGGTGGTCAGCGGCACCTCCTGCATGGCCTGCGTCGTCGCCCCGGCCAGGTTCAGTCCGATCAGCGCCACGATCGTGCCCATCACCGCCGGGGGCATCAGCGCGTGGATCCAGCCGGTCCCGGCCCACCCCACGACGACGCCGATCACCATGAGCAGCACGCCGGTCGCGGCGATGCCCCCGAGCGCGGCGCCCACGCTGTGCGAGGCGCTCGCGGCCGTGAGCGGGGCGATGAACGCGAACGAGCTGCCCAGGTACGAGGGCAGCCGGTTGCCCGTGATCAGCAGGAAGAGCAGGGTGCCGAGGCCGGAGAACAGCAGCGCCGTCGTCGCGGGCATGCCGGTGATGGCGGGCACGAGCACCGTGGCGCCGAACATGGCCATCACGTGCTGCACGCCGATCCCCACCGTGCGGCCCCAGGAGAGGCGCTCGTCGGGGGCGACGACCGTGCCGGGGGTGATGGTGCGCCCGTCGCCGTGGAGGCGCCACGAGCGGACGGCGGGGCCGGGCCCGGGGACGTGTCCGGCACGGT
>NZ_JAKRNH010000152.1:0-4250 GCF_022346985.1 Micrococcus sp. ACRRV | reverse complement strand
CCGACCTTCTCGGCAACGTTGGACAGCGTCGACCCCCTCGTGCTCGGCCGCCGGCTGCGCCACCTGCGCCGGGTGTCCGGGGCGACGCTGTCCAACGTTGCCGAGAAGGTCGGCGTGACCGCGTCCCACCTCTCCCTCGTGGAGAACGGGCACCGTGAGCCGCGGCTGACCCTGCTGACCGCCCTGGCGGACGTGCACGGCGTCGGGGTGGAGGACCTGCTGACGCCGGAGGCGCCGAGCCGGCGCGCGGCCCTGGAGGTGGCCGTGGAGCGCGCGCAGCGCGGCCCCCTGTTCCAGCGGCTGGGTCTGCCCGCCCTGAAGATCGGCCCTCGCACCCCGGACGAGGTCCTCGAGGTGATCGCGGGGCTGCAGGCCGAGCTGGACCGGCAGATGGCCGAGCGCGTGTCCACCCCGGAGGAGGCCCGCCGGGCGAACAGCGCCCTCCGGGAGGAGATGCGGGCCTGCGGCAACCACTACGCGGACCTGGAGCGCCGGGCCCAGGAGCTGCGGGAGGCGGTGGACGTGGCGGACGGCCCGCTGACGCACCACCATGTCTCCGCCCTGGCCGAGCACCTGGGGTTCGCGGTCCGGTTCGTGCCCGACCTGCCGCACTCGACGCGCTCCGTCACCGACCTGAAGAACCGCCGCATCTACCTGGCGCGGGCCCGGCGCCCGGACCACGACCCGCGCGCGGTGCTCCTGCAAGCGGTGTGCTCCTCGGTGCTGGGCCACGGCGAGCCCGCGGACTACGCGGACTTCCTCCGCCAGCGCGTGTACACGAACTATCTGGCCGCGGCGATGATGATGCCGGAGCGCGGCACCGTGCGCGCGCTGCGCGAGGCGAAGGAGCGCCGCGACCTCTCGGTGGACGACCTGCGGGACCGGTTCGGCGTGTCGTGGGAGTCCGCCGCGCACCGGTTCACCAACCTGGCCACCGAGCACCTGGGACTGACCTGCCACTTCGCGAAGGTCCACGAGTCCGGGGTGTTCCACAAGGCGTACGAGAACGACGGCATCCCGTTCCCCACGGACCACATCGGGGCGATCGAGGGCCAGACGGCGTGCCGGCACTGGACCAGCCGGCAGGTGTTCTCCGTGGCCGACCACCTCGGCGCGTTCCCGCAGTACACGGACACCCCGGCCGGGACGTACTGGTCGGCGGCGGTGGTCGAGCCGACCTCCACCGGCTTCTACTCCCTCACGGTGGGCGTGCCCTTCGACGACGCCAAGTGGTTCCGCGGCCGGGAGACCTCCGCGCGGACCCGCAGCACCTGCCCGGACCCGAAGTGCTGCCGACTGCCCTCCGCGGAGCTGGAGGCGGCCTGGGGCGGGCAGGCGTGGCCGGCGGCCCGCGCCAACGCCCACCTGCTGGCGGCCATGCCCGGCGGCGCCTTCCCGGGCGTGGAGGAGGTGCAGGTGTTCGAGTTCCTCCAGACGCAGGAGAGCCGGTGGCCCCCGGAGGGGTCGGGGGCGGCCTGACCGGGCGGCGAGGGGTGCGGGCCGTGCCGCACGCCTCTGACCGGGTGCGCGCCCCGCAGGACCTGCACGAGGTGGACGGCCAGGCCTACGACGTCGTCTTCCACCCCGGCGGCCCCGGCCGAGAAGGCGCCGTGGCTGCTGGAGGACCGCCTCCTGTCCGACCTGGGCTGACCGTCCCGCCCGCCATACTGGATCGGTGACCTTCGCGATCCTCGTCTCCCTGCTGGCCGTCCTGCTGCTGATCGTGGGCCTGGTCGGCACCGTCTACCCGGTGCTGCCGGGCTCCGTCCTCAACGCCGTGGTCTCCCTGGCCTGGGCGTGGGTCCTCGGGTCGGTTGCGTCCTGGACGTTCGGGCTGATCGCCTGCGCCTTCTCGATCGCGGGCATGAGCGCCTCGGCCGCCCTGACCGGCCGGCGGCTCGTGAAGGAGCGCATACCCCGCGGGCCGATCCTCACGGGCGTGGCGGCCGCCGTCGTCGGGTTCTTCGTGATCCCCGTGGTGGGCGTGTTCGTGGGGTTCGCCGCGGGCCTGTTCGGCGCCGAGTGGGCGCGCCGCCGCGACGCGCGCGCGGCCCTGACCAGCTCGTGGGGTGCCCTCAAGGCCATGGGCCTGGGCATGCTCGTCGAGTTCGGCTGCGCCATGGTCGCCCTGGCCAGCGTGGGCGCCGGAGCCCTGGTCCACGTCCTCAGCCTCTGAGCCCGCGGCCGTGGTCGGCGTCGCCTCCCGCCAGGACGACCCCGCCGGTCGCCCGGCTCAGAGCCGCACGCGGGAGCCGACCTCCAGGGTGTGGTCCACGGGCAGGCCGTACTGCCACACGGGCTGGTCCGCGAGCCGGCTGAGGGAGACGAACGCGCGCGTCCCCCAGGTCTTCGGGCCGTGTCCGCGCGGGGTGAGGTAGCGGCTGCGGGAGAGCACGTACACGGCCTGGACGAGGTCCCGGTTGGTGAGGCCCAGTGCGGCGGCGTGCGCACGCAGGGTGCCGGGGATGTCCAGGGCGTCGAAGAAGCCGACCCGGATCACGGCCTGGTGGACGCCGCTGAGCGGGCCGACCTCCCGCACGGTGCACCGCTCGGCCTCCGCCACGTAGGGCTGCTCCTCGGTGACGACGTGCACCAGGGTGGTCTTCTCGTGGACGCCGCGGTTGGCGCGCAGGTTGATGCGCAGGGCGGCGGGGGCCAGGCGGGCGCTCGGCGCCAGGTAGACGGCGTGGCCGGGCACGCGGCGCAGGTCGCCCGTCTCCACGTGGTGGGCGGCCTTCGCCATGAACGTCTCGAGGTCCGCCTCGGTGCGGGACCAGCGGTGCGACACGGCCACGCGGCCGCGGTGCCAGACGGTCATGGTGCCCAGGACCAGCCCGCCGATGGTGAGCGGCAGCCAGCCGCCCTCGAACACCTTGACGAGGTTGCCCGCCAGGAAGGACAGCTCCAGCGGGAGCACGAGCGTGCCCAGCAGCACGGGCTGCCAGAGCGGGCGGCGCCACGTCGTCGCCATGTGCACCAGCACGAGGGTGGTGGTGATGATCATGGTGACGGTCACGGCCAGGCCGTACGCGGTGGCCAGGGCCACGGAGGAGCGGAACATCAGCACCACGAGCACGACGGCGGCCAGCAGGATCCAGTTCACCAGCGGCAGGTACACCTGGCCGGCCTCCTTGCCGGAGGTGTGGCGCACGGCCAGCGGGGGCAGGTAGCCCAGGCGCATGGCCTGGCGGGTCACGGAGTACGCGCCCGTGATGACGGCCTGCGAGGCGATCACGGTGGCCGCGATCGCCAGGATGGTCAGCGGGAGCGCGAACCAGTCCGGGGCCAGGCGGAAGAACGGGTTGGCGACGGCGCCCGGGTCGTCGAGGATGAGCGCGCCCTGGCCGAGGTAGTTCAGGGCGAGGGCGGGCAGCACGAAGAACAGCCAGTCCCGGGAGATCGGGAGGCGGCCGAAGTGCCCGATGTCCGCGTAGAGGGCCTCCGCGCCGGTCACGGCCAGCACGACGGCGCCCATCGCCACGAGCGCGACCATGGGCTGCTGGAGGGCGAACATCAGGCCCGGCAGGGGGGACAGCGCGACCAGGATGTCGGGGCGGTCCAGGAGGGGGCCGACGCCGAGGACGGCGAGCGTGGCGAACCACGCGGCCATGACGGGGCCGAACAGCATGCCGACGCCGCCGGTGCCGAAGCGTTGGAGGCCGTAGAGGACGATCAGGATCAGCAGGGATGCGGGGATGATCCAGTGCTCCAGGGACGGCACGGCCACGGCGACGCCCTCCACGGCGGACATCACGGAGATCGCCGGCGTGATCACGGAGTCGCCGAAGAAGAAGGAGCAGCCGATCAGGCCCGCGGTGAAGGCCCACTGCCCGCGGCGCCGGCGCGCCGGGCCGGGGGCGGCGGCGTCCTGCGCGACGTCCGTGTCGGAGTCCGGGGTGGTGGCCTCGTCGTAGTGGCGGCGCACGAGGGTGGCCAGGGAGAGCACGCCGCCCTCGCCGTGGTGGTCCGCGCGCAGCACGTTGAGCACGTAGGTCAGGGTCACGATGAGGATCAGCGACCAGAGCACCAGGGAGATCGCCCCGGTGACGTGGGCGAAGGACGGCGTGACGGCGTTGTGGTCCGCGGAGAACAGGGTCTGCAGCGCGTAGAGGGGCGAGGTGCCGATGTCCCCGAACACCACGCCCAGCGCGCCGATCGCCAGCATGAGCATGCCGGTGCGCGCGCGTTCCGCCGTGGCCGGGCGGTGGCCGGGGGCCGCGTGGCCGCCGGAGCGGTCTGCGGAGGAGGGG
>NZ_JAKRNH010000151.1:0-4257 GCF_022346985.1 Micrococcus sp. ACRRV | reverse complement strand
GCGGGGGAGGGCGCCGCCCCTCCGGCGCCCTCCCCCGCCGGCGGCGCCACGGCCGCCCCCTCGCACGGTGCGGCGGACGCGCGGCTGCGGCGCGGGCTGTCGATGCGGCACATCCAGTTCATCGCGCTGGGCTCGGCGATCGGCACGGGCCTGTTCTACGGCTCGGCCACCGCCATCCAGCTGGCCGGGCCCGCCGTGATCCTGGCGTACCTGGTGGCCGGGGCCGCCGTGTTCATGGTGATGCGCGCCCTCGGGGAGCTCGCCGTGCGCCACCCCGTGCCCGGCTCCTTCGGCCAGTACGCCGACCGCTACCTCGGCCCGTTCGCCGGGTTCGTCACCGGATGGACCTTCGTGTTCGAGATGGTCGTGGTGGCCATCGCCGACGTCACCGCGTTCGGCGTCTACATGGGCTTCTGGTTCCCGGACACCCCACGGTGGATCTGGGTGACGGCCGTGATCCTCTTCATCGCCGCCGTGAACACCCGCCACGTGAAGGTGTTCGGTGAGCTGGAGTTCTGGCTGAGCATCGTGAAGGTGAGCGCCATCCTCGCGATGGTCATCGGCGGCGTCGCCCTGCTGGTCATGGGCGTCTCCCTCGACGCCGCCACGCCGGCGGGCGTGCAGAACCTGGTGGACCACGGCGGATTCGCCCCGCACGGCGCGGCCGGCGTGCTCGCGGCGCTGTCCGTCGTCGTCTTCGCCTTCGGCGGCGTGGAGACCATCGGCATCACCGCCGGCGAGGCGCAGGACCCGGGCCGGGCCATCCCCCGCGCCGTGAACGCCGTGCCCGCGCGGATCCTGCTGTTCTACGTGATGACGATGGCGGTCATCATGTCCCTGGTGCCGTGGGACCGGATCACCGGGGAGGCCAGCCCGTTCGTGGAGATCTTCTCCACCCTCGGCGTCCCCGCCGCCCCCGCCATCCTCAACCTGGTGGTCATCACCGCCGCGATCTCCGCGATCAACGCGGACACCTTCAGCGCCGGGCGCATGCTCTTCGGCATGGCGCAGCAGGGGCAGGCCCCGGCCGTCTTCGCCTCCGTCTCCCGCGGCGGCGTGCCGTGGATGGCGACCGTGGTGATGGGCCTGGCACTCGCCGTGGGCGCCGTGCTCAACGCGGTCATCCCCGAGGACGTGTTCGTCGTCGTGGCCTCGATCGCCACGTTCGCCACCGTCTGGGTGTGGCTGATGATCCTGCTCGCGCACATCGCCATGCGCCGGGAGGTCGCCCGCCGCGGCCTGCCCGTGTCCGCGTTCCCGGTGCCGCTGTGGCCGGCGGCGTCGTGGGCCGCCGTGGCGTTCGTGCTGCTCGTCGTCGGCCTGCTCGGCTGGTTCCCGGAGACCCGCGTGGCCATGATCGTGGGCCTCGTGTGGCTCGTGCTGCTCGGGGCGGCCTACCGGCTGTTCCTGCCCGGCCGCGGCCGCAGCCGGCCGGACCTCGAGGAGGGCGCCGCGTCGTCGGCGTGAGGCCCGAGCGGGGCGGGCTGTGATGGGATGTCCCGGTGAACACCACCCCTGCATCCCGATCCGAGCCCACGTCTGGGCAGGGCGCCGCCGCCTCCGCCGCAGCGCCCCACAGCCACTACGACATCTTCGTGGGCGTCTTCGTCGCCCTCCTGATCCTCTCCGGCGTCACCGCCGCCAAGCTCTTCTACGGCCCCACCGTCCCCGGGGTGTCCGACGTCTTCTACGGCGGCGGGCCCCTGATCTTCGACGGCGGCGCCTTCCTGTTCCCGCTGTCCTACGTGGTGGGCGACATCCTCGCCGAGGTCTATGGCCTGAGGCGTGCGCGCCGGGCGATCTACATCGGCTTCGCCATGCTGGTCGTCGCCGCCCTCACCTACCGGCTGGTCGCCCTGACGACGCCGGTGGAGGGCTTCGAGGCCTGGGACCAGGCGCTCGCCCCCACCCTGCGCATCACCCTGGCCGGCCTGGCCGGGTACATCGTGGGCAGCCTGCTCAACGCCACCGTGGTGGCCCGCATGAAGGCCCGCATGGCCGAGCGCGCCGTGGCCTGGCGGCTCATCGCCTCCACCCTGGTGGGCGAGTTCTTCGACACCCTGATCTTCTGCCTGGTGGCCTTCGCCGGGAAGATCACCCTGGCCGACCTCGCGAACTACACGGTCACCGGGTACGTCTACAAGTGCCTCGTGGAGATCTGCATCGTGCCGGTGACGCTGCTGGTCATCCGTTGGCTCAAGCGGCACGAGCCGACCTACCGGGCTCAGCCGACGCCCGCCCCCGTGAGCGCGCCGACCGCCTGAGCGAAGTCCTCGAACACCCTTCTGGGGTCGCAGCCCGTGACGCGTCGCGCGTTCGGGCGGCGGCCCCAGATGCGTCTGTCGTCGTGGACGGTGGTGCCGCGCAGCAGCTCCGAGTCCGCCTCGACGTCGACGACGGTCGCCTGCAGCGTGACGTCCGCCTGGCCCGCGGCGACCTGGGCGGCGACGAGGTCATGCAGGTGGGCGATGTACCCCTGGTCGTAGTCGTGGTGGAACTCGAAGTAGAACCGCAGGGCGTCCGCGAGGACGTCCGTGACCGGGTGGCCGGTGTCCGCAGCGGACCAGGCGACGCGCGGGCGGTCCGCGGACCAGCCGACGGGGCGGGCACCGGCGTCGCGCAGGAGGGCGTCCAGGAGAGTGGGCGTGTAGGCGACACGCTCCGTGGTCTCGAGCGCGCAGACGATCGGCAGGCGGTCCTCGGGCAGTCCCTCGACGGCCGCGAACACCTCCTTCGCGGAGTCCGGGTCCACCCAGGTGTTCCACTCGGCGGTGGGCGTGGTGTTGCCCGGATGATAGAAGGAGCCGCCCATGATCACGATGCCGCGGGCGAGGAACGGCAGGCGCGGCTCGGCGCGCAGGGCGAGGGCCAGGTTCGTCAGCGGCGCGGTGCAGAGGATCGTCGTCTCCCCGGGGTGGGCCCGCAGCTCGTCCAGCCACACGTCCACGGCGGGCCGGGGCGAGAGCCGCTCGGGGCGGCGATCGATCCGGGCATGGCCGAGACCGCCGTCGCCGTGGGTCTCCGGGGTGGTGACCGCGGGGCGGCGCAGCGGGGTCTCGGCACCGACGGCCACCTCGACGTCGGCCCGGCCGGCCAGGTCCAGCACCGCGGCCGTGTTCAGGGCGCAGTCCCGGGCGGTCGCGTTGCCGCCCGTGGTGGTGACGGCCGCGAGCTCGGGGCCGACACCGAGGCGGTGGGCGCCCACGAGGTGGAGCAGGGCGCAGGCGTCGTCGATGCCGGTGTCGACGTCGGCGAGGAGGCGGGCGGTCACGGCGGCCACTGTAGTGCCGTCGCGACCGCCCGACCGATCAGGTGCGGTCCTCCCCGGGTCCGTGACCGCCGGGCGTCACGGGGTGGGCGTGCCGCCGTTGGCGTTGAGGGTCTCGCCGTTGACGTAGCTGGACTCGCCCGAGGCCAGGAACACGTAGGCGGGCGCCATCTCCACGGGCTGGCCGGCGCGACCGAGCGGGGTGCTGTGGCCGAACTCGGGGAGCTTCTCCTCGGGCTCGCCGTAGGACACGTGCTGCACCGTCCAGATGGGCCCGGGCGCCACCGCGTTGACGCGGATGCCCTTCGGGCCGAGCTGCTCGGCCAGGCCCTTGGTGAAGTTGTTGATGGCGCCCTTGGTGGCGGCGTAGTCGAGGAGCCTCGGGTTGGGGTTGTAGGCCTGCACCGAGGTGGTGTTCACGATCGTGCTGCCCGGGCCCATGTGCTTCAGCGCGGCGCGGCTGAGCGTGAACATGGACATGATGTTGATCTGGAACGTCTCGTGGACCTGCTCGTCGGTGAGATCGACCAGGTCATCGGAGATGAACTGCTTGCCCGCGTTGTTCACGAGGATGTCCAGGCCGCCGAGGCGCTGCGCCGCCTCGTCCACGAGGGAGGCGCGGTAGTCCACGTCCATCAGGTCCCCCGGCAGCGCGACGGCGGTGCGCCCGGCCGCCTCGATCGCCGCCAGGACGCGGTCGGCGTCGGGCTGCTCCTGAGGCAGGTAGGCGATGGCGACGTCCGCGCCCTCACGGGCGTAGGCGATGGCGACCGCGGCGCCGATGCCGGAGTCGCCGCCGGTGATCAGGGCCTTGCGGCCGGTCAGCCGGCCCGCCCCCCGGTACGAGTCCAGACCGATGTCCGGGACGGGATCCGTCTTCACGTCCAGGCCCGGCTCGGGCTGGCGCTGCTTGGTGATGTGGAGCTTCGGGTGGCGGGTGCGCGGGTCGTCGTGGGCCACCTGGGAGTCCTCGACGGTGGGGGTGGTGG
>NZ_JAKRNH010000150.1:0-4314 GCF_022346985.1 Micrococcus sp. ACRRV | reverse complement strand
GCCCTGCCGCACCTGACCCTCGCCCGCGAGGCCCTGGACCGGTCCGGTGCCGAGCGCGAGGACCCGGGGCTGCTCGGCCGCCTCGCCGCGGATCCCGCCACGGGCGTCCTGCACCTCGTCGGCGGCCGCGCCCCCGTCCGGGACGGCGCGCTGGTCCTCGTCCCGCCGGCCGGGCCCTTCCCGCCCGAGGCCGTGTTCCTGGGCCGCCGCCTGACCGACGCCGCGACCCCCTCCGCCGCCGGCCGCCCGCTCGTGCTCGTCGCGCGCGAGTCGGCGCCTGGGTCGTCCGGGGACGGCGGGCCGACGGAGCCCGCCGAGCCGACCGACGCCCCGACCCGCGACCCCTTGGCCGGGGCGGCCTGGCTGGGGCTGAGGGACGTGGCCGCGGGCCTGTCCGACGCCGACACGGGCCTGTTCGTGGAGGCCGTCGCGATCGCCAACTGGCACGCAGGCCACGGGTTCTGCTCTCGGTGCGGCGGCCGCACGGACACGGAGTCCGCGGGCTGGGTGCGCCGCTGTCGGGACTGCTCGGCCCCGCACTTCCCCCGCACCGACCCCGCGGTGATCATGGCGGTCATGGACGACCAGGACCGGATCCTCCTCGGCTCGAACGCGGCCTGGCCGGCGGGTCGGCACTCGTGCCTGGCCGGGTTCGTGGAGCCGGGCGAGTCCCTCGAGCACGCCGTCGCGCGGGAGGTCCTCGAGGAGGCGGGCATCGTCGTCGTGGACGCGGCGTACCGGGGCTCCCAGCCGTGGCCGTTCCCGCGCTCGCTCATGGTGGGCTACCGGGCGCACGCCCTGCCGGGTCAGGAGCCGGTGGCCGACGGCCACGAGATCCGCTCGGTGCGCTGGTTCACGCGCGACGAGCTCGCGGCCGAGGTCCGGGCGGGCGCCGTGACCCTGCCGGGGGCCGTGTCCATCGCGCGGGCCCTGATCGAGGATTGGTACGGTGGGACGCTGCCGGATCCGACCACGCTGATCTCCTGAGAGGAGGGCTCCGGGCCCCATGAGCACCCCCGACGAGATCCTCCGCGGCCTGGACCCGGAGCAGCGCAAGGCCGCGACCGCCCTGCACGGGCCCGTGTGCATCCTGGCCGGCGCGGGCACGGGCAAGACCCGCGCCATCACCCACCGGATCGCCTACGGCGTGGCCTCCGGCGTGTTCGACCCGCACCGCACCCTCGCCCTGACCTTCACGGCCCGCGCGGCCGCGGAGATGCGGACCCGCCTGCGCGACCTCGGGGTCGACGGCGTCCAGGCCCGCACCTTCCACTCCGCGGCCCTGCGCCAGCTGCAGTACTTCTGGCCGCAGGCCGTGGGCGGGCAGATGCCCACGCTCGTCGAGAACAAGGTGCGCCTGCTCACCGAGGTCGCGCACCGCATGCGCATGACCGTGGACCGGGCCGGCCTCCGCGACCTGGCCGGGGAGATCGAGTGGGCCAAGGTCTCCCTCCACGCCCCCGAGGGGTATGCCGAGGCCGCCCGCGACCGCGAGATGCCGGCCGGCTGGACCGCGACCACGGTCGCCCGGCTCTACACGGGGTACGAGGAGGCCAAGACCGCCCGCAACATGATCGACTTCGAGGACGTCCTCCTCATCCTGGTGGGCATCCTCTCCACGGAGCCGAAGATCGCGGCGACCGTCCGGGAGCAGTACCGCGTCTTCGTGGTGGACGAGTACCAGGACGTCTCCCCGCTGCAGCACCGCCTCCTCGACCTCTGGCTGGGGGATCGGCAGGACCTCTGCGTCGTGGGCGACTCCTCCCAGACCATCTACTCCTTCACGGGCGCGACCTCCCGGTTCCTCACGGGCTTCCGCGAGCGCTACCCCGAGGCCACGATGGTCAAGCTCGTCCGGGACTACCGCTCGAGCCCGCAGATCGTCGGCGCCGCGAACACGCTGCTGGCCGAGCGCACCCAGGCGGGCCTGCGGGACCGGTCCCTGCCGTTCTGGCCGGAGCCGCTCGCCCTGTCCTCGCAGCGTCCCTCGGGCCCGGACGTCGTGTTCGCCGAGTGCCAGGACGACGAGGCCGAGGCCGGCTGGGTGGCCCAGCGGATCCAGGGCCTGTTCGACGACGGCGTGCCGGCCGCGGAGATCGCCGTGCTGTTCCGCACCAACAGCCAGTCCGAGGCGTTCGAGACCGCCCTCTCGGCGGCGGGCATCGGCTACCAGCTGCGCGGCGGGGAGCGGTTCTTCTCCCGCCGGGAGGTCCGCGAGGGCGTCCTGCAGCTGCGCGCCGCGGCGCGCGAGGCGCAGGACCTGGTGGGTGCCGACGTCGTGCAGCGCGTCAAGGACGTGCTCTCCTCCCTGGGCTACTCGGACACCCCGCCCTCGGCATCGGGCGCGGCGCGCGAGCGCTGGGAGTCCCTGCACGCCCTGGTGAACCTGGCCGACCAGCTCGCGGGGACGCGGGAGGACTTCACCCTGGTGCAGCTGGTGGCGGAGCTGGACGAGCGCGCCCAGGCCCAGCACGCGCCCACCGTGCAGGGCGTCACGCTGGCCTCCCTGCACTCGGCGAAGGGCCTCGAGTGGGACGCCGTGTTCCTGGTCGGCCTGTCCGAGGGGCTCATGCCGATCTCCTTCGCGGACACCCCCGCCGAGGTCGACGAGGAGCGCCGTCTGCTCTACGTGGGCATCACGCGCGCCCGCCAGCACCTGCACCTCACCTGGACCCTGGCCCGTTCGGGCGGCGGCCGGGCCAACCGGCGCCCCTCGCGCTTCCTGCGTGCCATCGACCCGACGCTCGGCGGCACCCGCGAGCACGCCCCGGCCGCCGCGATGCCGGCCCGCCGTCCCCGGCGCGGGGCCACCGTGGCCGTGTGCCGCACGTGCGGCCGCCCCCTCGAGACGGGCGCCGAGCGCAAGACCGGGCGCTGCGTGGACTGCCCCGCCCTGTACGACGAGGGCGTGCTGGACGCCCTCAAGGACTGGCGCAGCCACGTGGCGAAGACGGACAAGGTGCCCGCGTTCGTGGTCTTCACGGACGCGACCCTCGAGGCGATCGCCGAGACGATGCCCGCCACGCCGGCCGAGCTGATCAAGGTCAAGGGCGTGGGCAAGTCCAAGCTCGACCGGTTCGGCCAGGACGTCCTCGACCTGCTCCACGGGACCTCCGCGGCCTGAGCCGGAGCACCCGGGACCACTCCCGCCGATTCACGGACGGGCGTCCGCGAGCGCCCCGTCCAGGGACTCCTCCACGGCGGCCAGCGCCGCCGCCCAGTCGTCACCCGTGCCGTCGCCGGCCAGGAGGTCCGCGCACCCGCATCCGGGACGCGTGCGGACGGGGATGCGGGTGAGCCGTCCGGTGGCCGCGTCCACCCGCAGCACGGCCGACGTCGCGTCCCGCCGCCCGGTCAGCACGTCGAGGGCCAGGACCACCGCGCGCAGTGCGTGTCCGGGCTCCCGGGCCGCCCCGGGGTCCTGGCGCGGCGGCGCGGCCGGGGGAGCGGTGAGGGCCGTCCCGGGGACGTCATCCGTGCAGAGGACGCAGCCGGGTGCGCCGCCGCCGGTCCAGGGTCCGGCGCTGACGCCGCGGACGTCGGTGCGGACGGGCAGGAGGGGATGCTGCGCCGCGACGGCGCGGGCGGCCAGATCGGGCAGGCCGGGCAGGTCGACGGCGACCGTGGCCGCCCCGAGGGCGCCCGGTCTCGTGCCGGCCCCCGCATAGACGGGCAACGCGGGCCACGTCCGCGACAGGCGCGCCTCCCAGGCGCGGTCCCGCGGGCGGCCGAGGTCCGCCGGGAGGAGGCCCAGGCCGAGGTCGGACGCCCCCACCGGCGTCGGGTCCCACAGTGCGAGCGCCGCCACCCCTCCGGCCGCGAGCGCGGCGGCCAGCGCACCGCCGGCCGGTCCGAGCCCCGCCACCTGGATCCCCGCCGGGTCGGCGAGCGGACCCCAGTCCCGGGGTCCGTGTGCGTCCGTCGTCGCCATGGCGCCGCCTCCCTCCGCGTCCGGCGCCCCGCGCGCCGGTCCCGCCTCCACCGTGCCACGGGCGCGCGTCGCGTGGTCCGGCCGTCCACAGGGCGCCCGCCCGTCCGGACGCGCCCCGGTGCCGCGCCGCGGGAGAATGGCGGCATGAGCCCGTCCCGCACCGTCACCGACCTCGACTGGCACGGCACTCCGGTGCGCCTGGTGCGCTCCGCCCGGCGCACGCGCACCGTGGCGGCCGTCTGGCGGGAGGGCCGCCTGCAGGTCAGCGTCCCCGCCCGTCTCTCCCGGGCGGAGGAGCGGCGATGGATCGAGCGCATGGTGGACAGGTCCGGGGCCGAGCCGAGTCCGGTCGACGGGGCCGAGGCGGACGGGGCGGGGTGCGC
>NZ_JAKRNH010000014.1:0-34113 GCF_022346985.1 Micrococcus sp. ACRRV | reverse complement strand
CTCCCCCACGACGCCGCCCTGCGCCTCCGCCGCGTCGCGCACGCCCGCCTCCGCCTGGCCGGACCCGTGGCCGGCGCCGGCCGCGGCCGGGCCGGTGCGCGGGACGGTGCGCGTGCCGGGCTCGAAGTCGCTGACCAACCGGTGCCTGGTGCTCGCGGCGATCTCCGCCGGCCCCTCGGTGCTGCACGGCGTCCTGCGCTCCCGGGACACCGACCTGATGCGCACCGCCCTCACGGCGCTGGGGGCCCGGTTCGAGGACCGGGCGGACGGCGCCGTCGTGGTGCAGCCGCTGCCGGTGGGCGTGCCCTTGGAGGAGCCGGTGGCGGTCGACTGCGGGCTGGCGGGCACGGTCATGCGCTTCGTGCCCGCAGTGGCCGCGCTCCGTCCGGGCACCGTGGTCCTGGACGGGGACGCCGGCGCCCGCGTGCGCCCCATGGCGCCCCTCCTCGACGGGCTGGCCCAGACGGGCACCCGCGTCGAGTTCCTCGGCGCGGAGGGCTTCCTGCCCGTCCGCCTGACGACCGGCGAGGAGCTCGGGGCGGAGGCGGCGATCGACTCCTCGGCCTCCTCGCAGTTCCTCTCCGGCCTCCTGCTGTCCGCCGCGCGCCGCCCGGCGGGGCTGACGCTGCGGCACACGGGTGCCCAGGTGCCCAGCCCGGAGCACGTCGCGATGACGGTGCAGTTCCTGCGCGAGCACGGGGTCCACGTGGACACCCTCGAGGAGGGTGCGTGGCGGGTGCACCCCGGCGCCCCCGCCGGCGTCGAGTCCGCGGTGGAGCCGGACCTCTCCAACGCCGGACCCTTCCTCGCGGCCGCCGCGGTCACGGGCGGAGAGGTCTCCGTGCCGGACTGGCCGGCCGCAACCACCCAGATCGGCGACCGCTGGCGCAGCATCCTTCCCGCCTTCGGCGCCGAGGTCTCCTTCACTCCGGATCCCACCGACGACGCGCGGGGCACCCTGACGGTGCGCGGCGGCGTGGACGAGGCGGGCCGGCCGCGCATCGCGGGTGCGGGCGAGCTGGTGGGCACCGCCGAGCTGGCCCCCACCGCGGCCGCGCTGGCGCTCCTGGCGTCGGGGCCCACGCACCTGACCGGGATCGGCCACCTGCGCGGACATGAGACGGACCGGCTCGCGGCGATCGCGGCGGAGGCCGGGCGCTTCGGGGTGCGGGTCGAGGAGTCCGCGGACGCCCTCGCCTTCCCCGGCTCGGACTACTCCGGACCGCTGCGCCCGGCCGAGGCCCGCACCTACCACGACCACCGGATGGCCACCTTCGCCGCCGTCGTCGGGCTGGCGGTGCCCGGCACCGCCGTGCAGGACGTGGCCACCACGGCCAAGACGCTGCCGGACTTCCCCGCGCTGTGGACGGCCCTGGTGGGCGGGGAGCCCGCGCACGACCGGCCCGAGAAGGAGGAGGTGCGCTGATGGGACGCGGACTGGACCCCTCGGCCTGGGACGAGTCCCACGTGCGCGTGCGCCCGTCGAAGCGGGGCACCAGGCCCCGCACCAAGCAGCGTCCCCAGCACGAGGACGCGCAGACGGGCCTGGTCACCACGGTGGACCGCGGCCGGTACACGGTGGTGCTGCCGGGCCGGGCCCACGCCCCCGTCACGGCGATGCGGGCGCGGGAGCTGCGCCGCACCCCCATCGCCACGGGCGACCGGGTGGACGTCGTGGGCGACCTCTCCGGGGACGAGGGCTCGCTCGCCCGCATCGTCCGGGTGCAGGAGCGGGACACGGTGCTGCGCCGTTCGGCGGACGACTCGGACGCGGTGGAGCGCGTCGTCGTCGCGAACGCGGACACGCTGATGGTGATGGTGGCCGCGGCCAACCCGGAGCCGCGCACGGGCTTCATCGACCGCGCGCTCGTGGCCTGCTACGACGCCGGCATCCACCCGGTGCTGCTCATCACCAAGACGGACCTGCGGGATCCAGCCGAGCTCGTGGCCCACTACGAGGCCCTGGACCTGGAGGTCATGACGTCGGGCGCCTCCCGGTTCGAGGCGGAGTCCGGGGACACGGACCTCGACGACGGGCTCGTGGAGCGGGTGGCCGCGCGCCTGGCCGGGCACACGGCGGCGTTCGTGGGCCCCTCGGGCGTGGGCAAGTCCACGCTGCTCAACGCCCTCACGGGCGCCGGGCGCGCCACCGGCCACGTGAACGCCGTGACCGGCCGCGGCCGGCACACCTCCTCCTCCGCCCTGGCCATGCCCCTGCCCGGCCCGGACGGGGAGCCGGTGCCGGACACCTGGGTCGTGGACACCCCCGGCATCCGCTCCTTCGGGCTGGGCTGGGTGGAGCCGGACCGCGTGGTGGAGGCCTTCGAGGACCTCGCCGGCGGCCTGGAGGACTGCCCGCGCGGCTGCACCCACCTGGCGGACTCCCCCGGCTGCGGTCTCGACGCCTGGGTGGCGGAGGGCCACGCGGGTGAGGCCGGCCCGGCCCGGTTGGCGTCGCTGCGGCGGCTGCTGGGCAACCGCACGACGGCGGAGGCCGGCGGGTCCGCCTCCTCCGAGGACTGAGCCCGCCCGCGGTATAGCGTGGGACACATGGACCAGACCCGGAACGCCGCACGGGACCTCACGGAGGACCTCCGCCTGGCGCACATGCTCGCGGACAACGTGGACTCGATCACCATGTCCCGCTTCAAGGCCCAGGATCTCGAGGTCAGCACCAAGCCGGACCTCACCCCGGTGTCCGACGCCGACCGCGCGGCCGAGGAGTCCATCCGGTCCACGCTGTCCCGGGCTCGGGCGCGCGACCTGATCCTCGGAGAGGAGTTCGGCGGGGACCTCTCCCGCACCGGACGCCAGTGGGTCGTCGACCCCATCGACGGCACCAAGAACTTCGTGCGCGGGGTGCCCGTGTGGGCCACCCTGATCGCGCTGCTGATCGACGGCGAGCCGGTGGTCGGCGTCGTCTCCGCCCCCGCCCTGCACCGGCGCTGGTGGGCCGCGGCCGGCCAGGGCGCGTTCGCGGGGACGTCCCTGACGCGCGCCCAGCGGATCCACGTCTCCGACGTGGACCGCGTGGAGGACGCGTCCCTGTCCTTCTCCTCGATCGAGGGGTGGCGGGAGCGCGGGGCGGTGCGGGAGTTCCTGCAGCTCACCTCGGACGTGTGGCGGGTGCGCGGCTTCGGCGACTTCTGGTCCTACATGCTCCTGGCCGAGGGTGCGGTGGACGTGGCGTGCGAACCGGAGCTCGCGCTGCACGACATGGCCGCACTCGTGCCGATCGTCCGGGAGGCCGGTGGCCGGTTCACCTCCCTCGACGGCGAGGAGGGCCCCTTCGGCGGGCACGCCCTGGCCACCAACGGCCTGCTGCACGACGAGGTCCTGCGCCGGCTGACCCCGGGCCAGGACTGACCCGTGGCGGACGCGCGGCCGGCCGCGGGCGGAGCCGCGGCGCGCCGGACGCTGCCCTGGGTGGCGCTCGGCGGGGCGGCGGGTGCGCTCGCGAGCCTCGGGGCCGGGGCGCTGATCGCCCAGGCGATGGGTCCGGGGGACCCGAGCATCTCCGGGCCGCTCGGCACCGCGTCGGCCACGCTGGCATCGGTGGCGGCCGTGAACGTGCTGGGCTCCTTCCTCCTGGGCCTGCTGCGGGGCGCGTCCGGACGTCCCGGCGCGCGGTGGGATCCCCGCCTCGTGGCGGCACTGGGGACCGGCTTCCTGGGCGCCTTCACCACCTTCGGCACCGTGGCCGCGACGCTGGCGCTGCCCGTGATGATGACCGCCGGCCTGGCCGCCACGGGGGACACGTGGTGGATCCTCCTGGCGGTCGTGGTCGTGGGCCTGCTGATCGCCGTGGCGGTGCTGGCGGCGCTGAGCACCGCCGCGGCCGCCCTGGGACTGCACCTGGGCGGCCGGGGCGCCGGGTCCGGCTCCGCCGGCCGTCCGGACGGGGCGGCCGCATGAGCGCCGGGACGGTCCTCCTGACCGTGCTCCTCGCCGGCCTGGCGGCGGCCGTGGGGGCCGGGTTGCGCCATCTCGCCGACCACCGCTGGGGCGGCCGGGGTGTCCTGCTGGCCAATGTGACGGCCTCCGCGCTCGCCGGGGCGCTGTTCGCGATCGGCTTCGGGCCCGGATCCGCCGACCCCGAGGGCCCGGCCGGGGCCGCACTGGCCCTCGGCGCCGCCGGCGCGTTCGTCCTGGCCCTGGGCACATGGTCCACGGTGGCGTTCCAGGCCGCGCAGGAGGTCCTCGCCGGCCGGACCCGGCGCGCCGTCCGGGTGTGGTTGGTGCACCTGGCCTCCGGGACGGCGGCCGCCGTCGTCGGCGTCCTGGCCGTGGGGTTCCTGGTCCGCTGAGCCGCGGGCTCAGCCGACGAGGACCCGCTGCGCCCACCCGAACAGCAGGCGGCCGTCCCGGTCCACGTCCACGGCGGCGCCGCCCCGCACGGCGAGCGCGAGGGCCAGCACGTCCCGGTCCGCGGGGTCCACCACGTCCAGCAGGTCCGTCTGACGGCGCACGTGCGTCCCGGTGCGTTGCAGGTGCCGGGCCTGGACCACGAAGGCGGCGGCCTTGGCCAGGCCGGCGATCGTCTCCGGGCTGCGGGTGTGCACCAGGGTGTGCACGGCGCCGTGGTAGACGTTCCCGGCACCCGCGGTGACCGCCCGGGCCACGGCGGCCGCGTCCAGGCGAGGCAGCAGCTCCGCGAGGCTGCCGCGGATCGGCGTGGTGTCGTGCACGAACTGCACCAGGTCCGCCGCGTCCCAGGCGAGCAGCTCGTCCCGGCCGGAGAGGAACCCGCAGGCCAGCTCCCGGTGCGGCAGGCCGTCCAGCAGCTCCCGGTAGGCGTCGACGTCCCGGGGCGTGAGCGCGTCCAGGACCAGGACGGCGTCGATGTCCGAGGTCGCGGACGCCTCACCGCGGGCGCGGGAGCCCTGCAGGCCGAGGAACCGGACGCGGGGGCCGAAGGCGGCGTCCACGGTGTCGGTCCATCGCCGGACCCAGTCGGCGGTCAGCGGGTCGAGGGGCGGGCTCGGGGGCTGCGGACAAGGCCCCCAGGGTCGTTAGCCGGGCGTGCCGCTCAGGCGCGTGCCGCCGTCGTCGTCCGCCGGGGGTCCGGCCCGCCCTGACGGACCATGACGACGGCCCCGACGACGGCGATGACGCCCCAGATCGCGACCACCGACCAGGGCGCCCCGGCGACGATGAGCAGCGGGGCGATCGCCACCGCGGCCCCCTCCACCGGGATCAGCGGCAGGTAGGCGTACCCGAAGTCCTCGACGGTCCCGGACTCGAGGTCGGGATCCACGATGCGCAGCAGCGCGATGCCGGTGGCCACGGACCCGGTGGCCCATCCCCACGTGAAGATCTGCTTCTCGAACCAGCTCTCCCCCAGGTACCGCGGGGCGACCACGAGCCCCAGGAACATGCAGAACGCCAGGCCCAGCGCGAACACCACGGCCAGCTCCGCCAGGTGGTCGGCGACGAACGCCGGCTCGATGGACACGATGCCGCAGACGATCAACACGTCCGAGGCCGCCCCGGACAGCGCCTTGAGGGTCTGCGGCTCCATCACCCGCGAGGCGCCGGAGCGGACCACGACCCACCGGGCGAGCAGGCCCGCCAAGAAGGCGCTGGCGAACAGGGGCAGGGCGAAGTCGTCCAGCACCTCGCCGGTGGTGGTCATGAACAGCCAGCCGAGGGCAACGACGGCGCCCACCAGCGCCATGTGCAGGGTGAGCGTCTCGATGGAGGACCCGGACATCGTGTGCCGGGCGGCGACGGGGCGGTCGTCGTGCTCCAGCACGCCGGTGCGCAGGGACGGTGTGAACGCGGCCTGCGTGCTGAAGGCCCGGGTGTGCCCCCGGGAGGAGCCGATCTTCGCCAGGATCACGCCGCCGACGATCCCGGAGAGCATGCCCACGGTGGCCGAGGTGAAGGCGATCGAGGTGATCTCCGGGCGGCCCGCGTCGGCGAACACGTCCCCCAGGGCCGCGGAGGTGCCGAACCCGCCGGACCAGGAGGCGAACAGCACCATGCCGATCGCGTCCGAGGAGCCCATCACCGGGCCGAGGACGAGCAAGACCAGCAGCATGCCGGCGACCACCTGGCCGGCGGACATGAGCACGCCGTAGCCGGTGAAGCCGGCCAGCGGGCCGGTCGCCTTCCTGAAGGAGAAGGACTGGGACAGCGCCAGGCAGGCGAAGACCACCGCGATCAGCAGGGTGGTGTAGGAGCCCACGTACGGGGAGAACGGCAGCCCCGTGAACTCCCAGGCGCCGACGCGCAGGCCCCACGCGCCCGCCACCTGCGGGCCAAGCAGGAACCCGAGCAGACCGGCGATCACAGGGGCGGGCAGCAGCAGCCACTGGAGGACCCGGACCTTGGCCCGCAGGACCACCGCGACGAGCAGCAGGCCGCCGATCAGCCCCGCATCGCCGATGAGGGTCTCACGAAACAGTGCAGCCTCCACGGGGAGCCCCTTCCACGCCGGGGCGCTCGAAGTGGCGGCCCTCTGCGGGGACTCTACCGGGGCGCGACGACGCCGGCCGCGGTCGCCCGCGACCGGCGGACCGTCAGGCGAACACCGCCTCCAGGCGCTCGCGGACCTCCGGGGTCACCAGCTCGATCACGTCCAGCGCCTTGAGGTTCTCCTGGACCTGCGCCACGCTCGAGGCGCCGAGGATCACGGTGGACACGCGCGGGTTCGAGGCCGTCCACGCCAGGGCCAGCTGCGCCGGGGTCACGTCGAGCTCGGCGGCGATGTCCACGAGCTGTCGGACCTTGGCGGTGGTCTCCTGGTCCGCGATCGAGTCCTTCACGAAGTCGTAGCCCTTCAGCGCGCCGCGGGAGCCCTCCGGGACGCCGTCCACGTACTTGCCGGAGAGGATGCCGGAGGCCAGCGGGCTCCAGGTGGTCAGGCCGAGCCCGATGTCCTCGTAGAGGCGGGCGTACTCCTCCTCCACCTTCGTGCGGTGCAGCAGGTTGTACTGCGGCTGCTCCATCACGGGCTTGTGCAGATGGTGCCGCTCGGCGATGTTCCACGCCGCGCGGATCTCGTCCGCGCTCCACTCCGAGGTGCCCCAGTACAGGGCCTTGCCCCGGTTGATCATGTCGCTCATGGCCCAGACGGTCTCCTCGATGGGAGTGTGCGGGTCCGGGCGGTGGCAGAACACCAGGTCCACGAAGTCCAGGCCGAGGCGCTCGAGGGAGCCGTCGATGCCCTGCATCAGGTACTTGCGGTTCAGGGTGTTCTTCATGTTCACCACGTCGCCGTGGATCCCCCAGAACAGCTTCGTGGAGACGACGTACTCGTGGCGCTTCCAGCCGAGCTCGGCGATGGCCCGGCCCATGATGGACTCGGACTCGCCGCCGGCGTAGACCTCGGCGTTGTCGAAGAAGTTGACCCCGCCCTCCTTGGCGGCGGCCAGCTGGTCCTTGGCCAGGCCCACGTCGACCTGGTTGCCGAAGGTCACCCAGGAGCCGAAGCTGAACTGCGAGACCTGGAGGCCGGAGGAGCCGAGACGGTTGTAGATCATGTCGCTCATGGGCCCACGCTACTACCGCGTGGCGCGGCCGGAGCAGGGACGGAGACTCCCGGGCACGACGAAGGCCCCCCGACGTGACGTCGGGGGGCCTTCGCGTGTGGTGAGTGGAGCCGGCGGGAATTGAACCCGCGTCCGATGAGGTGTTGCCAGGTCTTCTCCGGGCGCAGTCTGCTGTGGGTGTTGCTCGGTCCTGGCCGTCCCGCAGACGGGCGGCCAACCCGGACCCAGCCGGATTGATGTCGGCGTCACGACCCCCGGCGAGGGTGACGCCCAGTGGCTATCTAGCTGACGCCACGATCCGAGGCGACAGCGACCTCGGGGTGACGGACTCGATCACTGATCAGGCAGCGAGAGCGAAGTCAGTGCGCTTGGATTCGGCACTTATTGGTTTGCAGAGAGCGTTTGACGAGATGACTCTGCATCCTCGGCCCGCTTCTCCCGACGCGACACACACCGTCGAAACCGATCGGCCCCAGGGGGGCGACTCCTCTATGAGGTTGTCAATCACCACTGCAGGCGGAGGGCGTGGAGCCCGCCGGTCCTGAAACCGGGCCTGCGAGAGATACAATGTAGCACGCCCCCCGGGCATTCCCAAGGGGCCCGCCGCGCGCTCAGGCCACGCCGGCGCGCCGGTTGCGCATCCGCATGGCCCGCTGGGCCTCGCGGTTGTCCTGCTGCTCGCGCAGCTTGTGCCGCTTGTCGTATTCGCGGTTGCCCCGTGCGACTCCGATCTCCACCTTCACGCGCCCGTTCAGGAAGTACAGGGACAGCGGCACGATGGTCAGGCCCGGATCCTGGATCTGCCGGGAGATCTTCGTCAGCTCGGCGCGGTGCAGCAGCAGCTTGCGACGCCGGCGGGCGGCGTGGTTGGTCCACGAGCCGTTGAGGTACTCCGGGATGTACACCTGCTCGAGCCACAGCTCGTCCCGGTAGAAGACCGCGAAGCCGTCCACGAGCGAGGCCTTGCCCTCGCGCAGCGACTTCACCTCGGTGCCGGTGAGCACCATGCCGGCCTCGTACGTGTCGAGGATGGTGTAGTCGTGGCGCGCCTTCTTGTTGTTGGCGATCACCTGGCGCTCGCCGGGGGCCGGCTGCTTGGCGGCCTTGCCCTTGCTGTTCTTGCCCATGGCCTCACGTCCTTCCAGCGTCCACGGCGACGGCCGCGCCCCGATCAGGGCGCGGCCGTCCAGTCTATCCCGTGCCGGTCCGATGCCCGCCGAGGCGATGCGCCGGGGCCGCGGGGCGGCGTCGTCGGCTCAGTCCAGCGGTGCGCCGGTGAGCGCGCGGACCTGCTCCTCGGTGAGGCCGGGCGCGGTCTCCACGAGCGCCAGGCGGGGCTGTTCCGGGGTGCCGACGACGTCGATGACGGCCAAGTCCGTGATGATGCGGTCGACGACGGCGCGGCCGGTCAGCGGCAGGGTGCACTGGTCGACGATCTTGGGGGTCCCGTCTTTGGACACGTGGTCCATCATGACGATCACGCGGCCGGCGCCGTGGACGAGGTCCATCGCGCCGCCCATGCCCTTGACCATCTTGCCGGGCACCATCCAGTTGGCCAGGTCGCCCGCGGCGGAGACCTCCATGCCGCCCAGGACGGCGACGTCGATCTTGCCGCCGCGGATCATGCCGAAGCTCAGCGCGGAGTCGAAGAAGGACGCCCCCGGGTTCACGGTGACGGTCTCCTTGCCCGCGTTGATCAGGTCGGGGTCCACGGCGTCCTCCGTGGGGTACGGGCCCGTGCCGAGGATGCCGTTCTCGGACTGCAGCACCACGGACCGCCCGGCGGGGATGTGGTTGGGGATCAGCGTGGGCATGCCGATGCCGAGGTTGACGTAGGCGCCGTCCGGCAGCTCCTGCGCGGCGCGGGCCGCCATCTGGTCGCGGCTCAGGCCCGGGGGCGCCCGGTGGTCTGCTCGCTCATGCCTGCTCCTCCCCCGATGCGCGCACGGTGCGCTTCTCGATCCGCTTCTCGATGTCCGTGCCGACCTCCACGATCCGGTGCACGAAGACGCCGGGCAGGTGCACGTCATCCGGGTCGATCTCGCCGGGCTCGACGAGCTCCTCCACCTGGGCGATGCACACCCGGCCGGCCATGGCCGCGGGCGGGCCGAACTGGCGGGTGGCCTTGCGGAACACGAGGTTGCCGTGGCGGTCGCCCTTCCACGCGTGCACGAGGGAGAAGTCGGTGACGATGGAGCGTTCGAGCACATAGGTCTCGGGCTGGTCCGGGGCCTGGCTGAGGTAGCCCTCGCCGAGCACGAACGTGTCCGTGGGCTTGGCCTGCGAGGACTTCACCACGGTGCCGTCCGCGTCGTAGCGCATGGGCAGGCCGCCTTCGGCCACCTGGGTGCCGACGCCGGAGCGGGTGTAGAACGCCGGGATGCCGGCCCCGCCGGCGCGGAGCTTCTCCGCGAGGGTGCCCTGCGGGGCGAGCTCCACCTCGAGCTCGCCCTCGAGGTACTGGCGGGCGAACTCCTTGTTCTCCCCCACATAGGAGGAGGTCATCTTCCGCAGCCGGCGCGCGCCGAGCAGGATGCCCAGGCCCCAGCCGTCCACGCCGCAGTTGTTGGACACGACGGACAGGTCCGTGGCGCCCTGCTCGAGCAGGGCCTCGATGAGCTGCACGGGGTTGCCGGAGAGTCCGAAGCCGCCGACGGCCAGGGACGCGCCGTCCGGCACGTCCGCCACCGCCTCGGCGGGCGTGGCCACGGTCTTGTCGAGAGCGATGTCCGGGGCCCTTTCCGTCAGGGGCGGTCCGTCAGCGGAAGAGGATCAGGGCCTCACCCTGGCCGCCGCCGCCGCAGAGCGAGACGGCCGCGCGGCCCCCGTCGCGCCGGTCGAGCTCGAGGGCGGCGTGCAGGGCCAGCCGGGCCCCGGAGGCGCCGATCGGGTGGCCCAGGGCGATGGCGCCGCCGTGGATGTTGGTCTTCTCGTGCGGGTAGCCGAGGTCTCGCAGGGACTGCACGGCCACCGCGCCGAATGCCTCGTTGATCTCGATGAAGTCGAGGTCGGCCACGTCCCAGCCCTGCTTCCGCACGGCGGCGTTGATCGCGTCGGAGGGCTGCGAGTGCAGCTGCGAGCTGTCCGGGCCGGCGGTCTGGCCGGGTGCGCCCACCGTGGCGAGGACCGTCAGGCCCTTCTCCTCGGCGAAGGCACGCGAGGTCACCACGAGGGCGGCGGCGCCGTCGGACAGGGGCGAGGAGTTGCCGGCCGTGATCGTGCCGTCCTTCGCGAACGCCGGGCGCAGGGAGCCCAGCGACTCGGCGGTCGTGTCCGGGCGGACCCCTTCGTCCTGGGAGACGACCAGCGGGTCGCCCTTGCGCTGAGGCACCTCCACCGGGGCGATCTCGCCCTCGAAGACGCCCTCGGACTGGGCCCGGGCGGCCCGCTGGTGCGAGGCCGCGGCGACCTCGTCCTGCTCGGCGCGGGCGATGTTCCGCTCGCCGTTGCCGGACTCGGTCAGCTCGCCCATGGCCTCGTGGCTCAGGGAGTCGGTGAGGCCGTCCCACGCGACGGCGTCGAGCATCGTGGCCGGGCCGTACTTGAAGCCCTTGCGCGCGCCGGGCAGCAGGTGCGGGGCGTTGGTCATGGACTCCTGACCGCCGGCCACCACCACGTCCGCCTCGCCGAGGCGGATGAGACGGGCGGCGTCGATCACGGCGGTGAGGCCGGACAGGCACACCTTGTTGATGGTCATGGCAGGGACGTTCCACGGGATGCCCGCGGCGAGCGCGGACTGGCGGGCCGGATTCTGCCCCGCGCCGGCCTGCACGACCTGGCCCATGTAGACCATGTCCACGTCCTCGGGGGCCACGCCGGCGCGCTCGAGCGCATGCGTGATCGCGTGGGCGCCCAGGTCCACGGCGCGCAGGTCGGCCTGCTGCGAGAGCAGCCGGGTGAAGGGCGTGCGGGCACCGCCCACGATCACGGCGTCGGTGGGCTGAGGCTGGGGCAGCTCGGCGGTCATGCGGTCCTCCTGGGACGTTCAACTCGGTTCATCACGATTTACTGAATTTCATTCTATGATCCCGGTCACAGGCGCGCCAGGCGGCGACGCATCCATGACGACGCGCCGCGGGGCAGGGACCACGACGGCCCGCACCCGCCGGCTGCGGGCGCGGGCCGTCGTCGGGACGTTCGGGGATCGGGCCGGCGCCTCAGAGACCCCGGCCGGTCGGCGAGACGAGGATCTTCACGGCCGTCTCGTTGTGGTGGATGAGGGTCTCGAAGCCCTGGTCGACCAGGTCGTCGAGGCCGATCTTGCCGGTGATGAACGGCGTGAGGTCCACGGCACCGTCCTCGACCATGCGGATGGTGTCCGCGTGGTCGTTCGCGTACGCGATGGTGCCGCGCAGGTCGATCTCCTTCATCACCAGCTTGTGCAGGGCCACGGCGGGCTCGTGGCCCCAGATGGACTCGTTGACGATCACGCCACCGGGGCGCACCGCGTCCAGCAACATGTCCAGCACCACGTCCACCGAGGTGCACTCGAAGCCCACGTCCGCGCCCTGGCCGTCGTGCAGTTCGCGGATCTTGGCGGGCACGTCCACCTCGCGCGGGTCGAAGGCCTCGTCCACCACGCCGGCCTCGAGCACCTTCCGGCGGCGCAGCTCGGAGAGCTCGGAGACGTACACCGTCAGGCCCTTGCCCTTGAGCACGGCCGCGGTGAGCGCGCCGATGGGGCCGGCGCCGCCGATCAGCGCCACGCCCGACGTCGGAGAGCCGGCCCGCACCCACGCGTGGTGGGCCACGGAGAGCGGCTCGATGAGCGCGGCCTGGTCGAGGGGCACGGAGTCGGCCACCGGGTGGACCCAGCGGCGCTGCACCGCGATCTGCTCGGCCAGTCCGCCGCCGTCGCCGCCCAGGCCGATGAAGTTCATGTCCGGCGCGAGGTTGTAGTCCGGTCGGTCCCGGTCCTCCTCGCGCACGATGTACGGCTCCACGACGACCTTCTGGCCGACCTCGAGGTCCGTGACGCCCTCGCCCAGGGCGGCGACGGTGCCGGACATCTCGTGGCCGAGCGTGACGGGGGCGGCGTCGCCGGAGATCGGGTGCGGGTGCCCGGCCGGCGGGATGAAGATCGGGCCCTCGAGGTACTCGTGCAGGTCCGTGCCGCAGATGCCGCACCACGCGACGTCCACGAGGACCTGCCCCGGACCGGCCGTGGGCGAGTCGATCTCCTCGATGCGGATGTCCTTCTTGCCGTGCCAACGGGCGGCGCGCATGGTCATGCTGTTCGACCTCCTGGGTGGGAATGGAGTCGGCTGCCGGACCGGCGCGCGGGGGCGCCTGCCCGGTGCTTCAAGCATCCCACCGGGCCGTCTCGCGGGCCAGGCCCGAGGCCCCTGCAAGGGCCTGAACGACGACGCCGGCCCGCGCCTCGCTGCGGAGGTGCGGGCCGGCGGCGTGGACTGCGGGAGGGGCTCAGTCCTCCTGGGCGGCCTTGACCTGCTCGGCGCGCCAGCGGATGCCGGCGTCGATGAAGTCGTCGATGGCGCCGTCGAACACGGAGGACGGGTTGCCCTCCTCGTGGCCCGTGCGGAGGTCCTTGACCATCTGGTACGGGTTGAGCACGTAGGAGCGCATCTGATCGCCCCACGAGGCCTTGATGTCGCCGGCCATCTCCTTCTTCTTCGCGTCCTCCTCGGCCTTGCGGACCAGGAGCAGGCGGGACTGGAGCACGCGCAGCGCGGCGGCGCGGTTCTGGATCTGCGACTTCTCGTTCTGCATGGACACGACGATGCCCGTGGGGATGTGCGTCATGCGGACGGCGGAGTCCGTGGTGTTCACGGACTGGCCGCCGGGGCCGGAGGAGCGGAACACGTCCACCTTGATCTCGGACTCGGGGATCTCGATGGAGTCGTCCGACTCGATGAGCGGGACGACCTCGACCGCGGCGAAGGAGGTCTGGCGGCGCCCCTGGTTGTCGAAGGGGCTGATGCGCACCAGGCGGTGCGTGCCGGCCTCGACGGAGAGGGTGCCGAACGCGAAGGGCGCGTTCACCTCGAACGTGGCGGACTTCAGGCCGGCCTCCTCCGCGTAGGAGGTGTCCATGACCTTCGTGGACCAGCCCTTCTGCTCGGCCCAGCGCAGGTACATGCGCATCAGGGTCTCGGCGAAGTCGGCCGCGTCCACGCCGCCGGCGCCCGCGCGGATGGTCACGACGGCGTCCCGCTGGTCGTACTCGCCGTTGAGCAGCGTGACGACCTCGAGCTCCTCGAGGGCCTTGCGGATCGAGGTCAGCTCGACGTTCGCGTCGTCCAGCAGGGAGGGCTCGTCCTCCTCCGCGGCGAGCTCCACCATGGTCTCGAGGTCGTCGATCCGGTCCGCGAGGGACTTGATGCGCTTGAGGTCCGCCTGGCGGTGGGAGAGCTTGGAGGTCACCTTCTGCGCGGCCTCGGGGTCGTCCCAGAGGTCGGGGGCGGCGGCCGCCTTCTCGAGCTCGGCCACCTCCGCCGTCATCTTCTCGACGTCGGAGACCTGCTCGATGGAGGCCAGGGTGTGGCGCAGAGCGTCGATCTCTGCGGAGAAGTCAGTGTCAGCCATGGTGGGGCGAGTCTACCGCCCCGCCTTCCCAGGGCGCGCGGCGGAGGCGGACGGCCGTCGACGGAGCCATCCGCGGGATCGCGGGCCGGCGGTAGCATCGGCCGATGTCACAGCCCTCCCCTCACCTCGTGCGCCGCGGCTCCGGCGCCCCGCTGGTCCTCGTCCACGGCATGGGCGTGGACCACCGCCTCCTCCTCCCCCTCGACGCCGCCCTGAAGGCTGCCGGCGGCTGGGAGCGCGTCTACGTGGACCTGCCCGGCTTCGGCGGCACCCCCGCCCTGCCCGCCCCCGGCGGACTGCCGGAGCTGGCGGACTGGCTGGACGGCGTCGTCGGGGAGATCGCGGGCGAGGACCGGTTCGCGCTGCTGGGCAACTCCCTGGGCGGGCTGCTGGTGCGCGAGGTGGTGGCGCGCCGCCCCGGGCAGGTCGCGGGCCTGGCGATGATCGCCCCCGTGGTGGACCCGGACCCGGAGCGCCGGGACGTGCCCGAGCGCGTGGTCCTGGAGAAGGACGAGGCCCTGCTCGCCGAGCTGGACGAGGACGACGCCGCGCCGTTCCTCGAGATGGCCGTGATCCAGACGCGGCCGGTGTGGGAGGGTTTCCGCGAGCACGTGCTGCCCGGCGTGCTCGCGGTGGACGAGGACGCGGTGGACCGGCTCGAGGACCGCTACGCCCTCGACGGCCCGCTGCCGGAGGAGCGGTTCGGCGAGTTCGACCGCCCCACGCTGATCGTCACCGGCCGCCAGGACGACAAGGTGGGATGGAGGGACCAGCTCGCCCTGGCCGAGCACTTCCCGCGCCTGACCCTGGCCATGCTGGACCGCACCGGCCACAACGCGCACCTGGACCAGGAGGCCGCCGTCGGCGCGATGGTGCGGAACTGGGCGGAGGACGCCGCGCGGGAGCTGTGAGGACCCCGGCGGTCGGCCCGTGCCGGCCGGGATCCGGGGAATGATCGCCACCCCGGGTGCGCTGTCGGGGGCGAACCACTGACGTCCCCGAACATCGGAGCACCATGAGCGATCAGCACTCCCCCGGCCACGAGCATCGCCACGGCGGGGCGGTCCCGCAGATCGACCCGGGCATGGATCCGCGCGAGTTCTGGGAGAACCGGTACGGCGGGGAGCAGGTGTGGTCGGGGAAGGTGAACGCGACCACGGCTGCGCTGGTGGCCGGCCTGGACCTGCCGGACGGCCCCGGCCGCGCCCTGGACCTCGGCTGCGGCGAGGGCGGCGACGTGGTGCACCTGGCCGAGGCAGGCTGGCACGCCACGGGCGTGGACATCTCCGAGGCAGCGGTGGCCCGCGGCCGGGAGGCGGCCGCGGCGCGGGGCGTGGCCGAGCGGACGCGGCTCCTGGCAGCCGACCTCACGGACACCTCCGCGGACTGGGGCGCCCGTGACGACGCCACCGCCGGCTACGACCTGGTCACCGGCTCCTTCTTCCAGTCCCCCGTGGCCCTGGACCGCGCGCGGATCCTGCGGCACGCCGCGTCCCTGGTGGCGCCGGGCGGGCACGTCGTGCTCGTCTCCCACGCGACGCCGCCGAGCTGGGCTCCGCCTGAGATGGCCGCACGTGGGGACTTCCCCACCCCCGCCGGAGACCTGGAGGCCCTGGGCATCATGACCGAGGGTGACGAGGACTGGGAGGTCCTCGTGGCCGAGGTGCGCGGCCGCGAGGCGACCGGTCCGAACGGCGAGGCCGGGCACCTGGACGACGGCGTCGTCGTCGTGCGCCGACAGCGCTGAAGGACGGGGCCGACGGCGGGCCGCCAGGGGGTCCGGCCGGCAGCGCCCGAGAGTAGGCTGACAGATAGCGGGACGACCCGTCCCGGGAACCGACTCCGACGGATTGGACTGATCGTGACGACGATTCAGAAGGTGACCGTGTTCGGCACCGGCGTGCTCGGCTCGCAGATCATCATGCAGGCCGCCTACCACGGCAAGGACGTCACCGCGTACGACGTCGACGACGAGGCGCTGGCCCAGCTGCCGGCCCGCTGGGAGTGGATGCGCGGGTACTACCAGCGCGACCTGCTCGACTTCGACGCGGAGCGCTTCGACAAGGCGGTCTCCTCGATCCGCACGACCACGGACATCGCGGACGCGGTGACGGACGCGGACGTTGTGATCGAGTCGATCCCGGAGAACCTCGAGCTGAAGAAGTCCGTGTGGGCGAAGATCGGCGAGGCCGTGCCGGAGCGCACCGTGCTGCTGACCAACACCTCCTCCCTGCTGCCGAGCTCCTTCGCGGACTCCACGGGCCACCCGGAGCGGTTCCTGGCGCTGCACTTCGCGAACCTGGTGTGGAAGAACAACACCGGTGAGGTCATGGCCACGGCGAAGACCGCGCCGGAGCACTTCGACGCGGTCCTCGCGTTCGCCGGCGAGATCGGCCTGGTCCCGGTGCCGGTGCGGAAGGAGGTCCCGGGCTATGTGCTGAACTCGCTGCTGATCCCGTGGCTGGACGCGGGCGCGAAGCTGTACCAGGGCGGGGTGTCCGACCCGGAGGACATCGACAACGTCTGGAAGATCGCGACGGGCGCCCCGAAGGGCCCGTTCGAGGTGTACGACGTCGTGGGCTTCAACGTGGCCTACAACATCTCCCGCGTCTCGGCCGATCCGCTGAAGAAGGCGTTCGCGGAGGAGACCCTGAAGAAGGGCATGGACGCCGGGACCACCGGCCTCGGCGTGGGCGAGGGCTTCTACCGCTACGACAAGGACGGCAACAACCTGGGCGCCGTCGAGTCCTGGAAGCAGGAGAACCGCGGCTGAACCCAGCCGACGGAGCCGGGTGATCTACCCGGCATGACGAGGGCGGGGTGCCGGACGGCGCCCCGCCCTCTCGCGTCCCGGGTGGGAGGGTCAGCGGGTGAGGACGGTGCGGGAGCTGCCTTCGGCGCTGACGAGGACGGAGGCCGGGATCAGGTTGGCCAGCCAGCCGGCGCCGGACGGCACCAGGGTCACCTGCGCCCGGGCCCGGACGACGACGGTGGCGCCGTCACCGGCGACCTGGGCCGAGACGGACTCCAGACCGGGGACGGACTCGCGTGCGCCGACCGCGTCGAGGTGCTCGTTGACGGAGGCCTGGACGGAGCCGGGCTCAAGGACCACCCGTGGGTCGGCGTCGAGCTGGAAGGCGAGCTGCTCTGCCCCGGCGAGGGCCGCCCCGTCCGCCAGGGACTGGACCTTGCGGGCCTGGATGAGCACGAGCGTGGCGGAGAGGATCACGAGTAGGAGCCCCACCACGATCGCGCTCAGGCCGAGCGTCAGGACGGTGATCTCGCCGCGCTCGTGGGCACCGTGGCGTCGGTCGGGGCGGCGCTGGGGGCGGCTGCGATGGCGGCGCGTCATCAGAACCTCGGCATCCGGGCGCGGGAGTGGGAGTCGACCGTGGCGATGTCGACGCTCACCCATCCGTCGGGAAGGAGTGGCGGGTCGAGGCTGATCGCGACGGTGACGTCCACGACCTCGCCGGGCTCCAGGGTGCCGCAGCCGCCCACGTCGCACGCCACGGACCATTCGGCATCGGCGGCGTCGAAGCCGTAGTCGGCCAGCGTGAGCGGGATCGTGCCCTCTGCCTGCCCCGGGTTCCCGCCCTCCCCGGAGACCATGACGCGCGCCGCCTGGTCGGCGGACGCGAGGGCGCCGAAGGCCGCCGCCTGCACCTGGGAGACGAAGAGCATCAGGTAGGCCAGCGGGATGAGCAGGATCAGGGACAGGCCCAGGAACTCGACCGTGGCCGAGCCGGCGTCGTCCGCGAGGTCGGTGCTCCTCCACGGAGCGTGCGTGGGGCTGTGGCGGGCGTCAGTAGCGGAAGGCATGGCCGTGCACCTCGATGGGGACGGGACCGGGCAGGAACCCCAGCCCGGGCAGACTGCTGGTGATGGTCACCCGGACCACCGGCACCCCGCCCACGGTGGTGGGCTCCGACCGCACCTGGGCGCCGGACTGGCCGGGAACGGAGGCGGAGAGGACGTCGCGCGCCCGCGCCGCGCCCTCCGCGGGGTCACGGTCCGCGAGCGCCCCGTAGCGGGCGCCGGCGGAGGCGGCGTCGATCATCACGTTGCGGACGTGCACGATGATGCCCACCTGGAGGACGGCGGCGAACAACAGGACGAGCAGGGCGGTGACCATGGCGTTCTCCGCCACGACGGAGCCGCGGTCGCCCGCCCGGCGGTCGGGGCCCGGTCGGCCCTGGACCGCCGGGCGGGCTGCGGGTTCCATCGGTGCGCTCACTCAGCCGGCGGCGTTGTTCACCTGGGTGATGGCCTGGTCGAACATGGCCTTCAGCGCGGGCATCGCGAGTCCGAGCAGGGCCACGACGAGCGCCGCGGACATCAGGGTGATCATGACCCAGCCGGGGACGTCGCCGCGCTCGTCGCGGGCGTCGTCGTGCAGCAGGGACGTCAGGGCGGAGACGACGGTCAGGTAGGCGTTGGTGAGCATGGTTTCCCTCCTGGGGTGCGGTGCCCCGTGGCACCGCGCGAAGTGATGGGTGGGGGTCGTCGGGACGGGTGGACTATTCAGTTGTGGGTCTGTGGGCGCCGTCAGAAGCTCAGGCGCAGGAGTGCGAGGCCGGGGAAGATCGCGAACACCACCGTGAGGGGCAGGATCCCGAACACGAGCGGGACCATCATCTGGATCTCCTTGCGTCCCGCGGACTCCATCAGCTCGCGGCGGCCGAGCTCGCGCACGTCCTGGGCCTGTGCGCGCAGCACGTCCGCCAGCGGGGTGCCCCGGTCCAGGGCGATCAGGATGCCGCCGATGAACCGCTCCACCGGTTCCTGCTGCACCCGCCGGCCCATGGCCTTCAGGGCGGAGGACAACGACGCGCCCGCGCGCACGTCGGCCAGGGTGCGGTCGAACTCCCCCGCCATCTCGCCGAGGGCAGAGCGCACGATGCGCTCCATGGCGCCGGTGGCGCTCTCCCCGGCGCCGACGGACAGCGCGAACAACTCGGCCACGGAGGGGAACTCGGTGAGGATCGCCGTCCTGCGACGCGCGACCGCCCAGGTGAGCATCTGGTCCCGCAGCACGTAGCCGGACAGCCCCGCGGCGACGACCAGGGCGACGCCGGAGACGACCGGGACCGCCCCCGCCAGCGTGAGCAGGACGGAGAGGACCGTGCCGGCCGCGGTCGCGATGACCGCGCACAGGACCTGCTGGGCGCGGAAGTCCATGACGGAGAGCTCGGAGCCGGCGGCCTGCAGCTTCAGCGTGAGGCTCTCCCCCGCGGGGCTCAACCGCTGGAGCCCGCGCGTCGCCCCCGCCAGGGAGGGGCCCAGGAGCCTGCCCCACGTCCCCCAGGGGGTCGACGTCGCCCGTCCGTCGGCCAGCAGCCGTGACGCGGGCACATGATGGCGCAGCTGCGGCTCGATGCGCTCCTCCAGGGAGGGACGCCACCCCCACGGCTGGGCCATGACGATCAGCCAGACGCCGACCGCCATGACCAGCCCGAGCGCGATCCCCCACAGCAGGCCGCCGCTCATGCGAACACCCTCTTCTCCTGCGGAAGCGCGCCGATCCGGAGCATGATCCGGTAGCACAGCGCCGACACCACGAGTCCGGCCAGGAGCAGCGCGCCGCCGGCGACGCTCTGGTAGGCGGTCACGGCCAGCGGCTGGGTGCCGAGCAGGAGCAGGACGATCCAGGGGGCGCAGACGGCCAGGCGGGCGGCGTTGACGGTCCACGACTGCCGCGCCTCGAGCTCCGCCCGGGTACGGGCGTCCTGACGGAGGAACTCGGAGAGCGACTGCAGGAGCAGTCCGATGTCCGCGCCGCCGACCTCCCGGGTCAGGCGCAGCGAGGCGACGAGCCGGTCCGCCACGGGATCCGCCATGCGCGTCTTCAGCCGTTCCAGGGCGTCCAGGAAGCGTGCTCCGGACCGGTAGTCACGGGCGAACTCGCGGAACGGCGCCCGTAGGCCCTCCGGCCCCGTCTCGCCGAGCTGTGTGAGGGCCTCGGGCAGCGTCAGCCCCGCCCGGACGGCGGAGCGGACATGGTCCACCGCGTCCGGCCAGAGGTCGCGCAGCGCCCTGGTGCGGCGATTCGCCTGCCAGGTCAGAAGTGCCCAGGGCAGGGCCGCCCCGAACAGGCCGAAGCAGGCGGCGATGGTCCAGGTCCGCGTGACCGCCAGGACGATGAGAGCGGCGACCACGCACCCCGCGGCCATCGCCCCCACGACGCCGGCGGGGGTCAGCCGCTCGATGCCCGACCGGGCGATGAGCTCGGCCAGCCGGCCCGGGCCGCGAGGCTCCTCCGCGGAGACGACGGGCTCGGACCACAGAGACCACCACATGAGGAAGAGTCCGGCTCCGAGTCCGAGCCCGAGAACGGCGCCCATCAGCGCACCTCCACGAGATCGCGCGGATCGAGCCCGCGGCGGGCGAACGCCTCGAACTCCAGGTCCGCCGAGGGGTTCAGCACGAGGTCCCCGTGCGCGTCGCGGCGGAACAGCGTGGAGGTCTCGATGACGCCGCCCTCCACACGGGAGCCCACGGTCAGGATCTCCCGGACCCGCCGGCGACCCTCCCGGTCCCGCTCGCAGTGGACGACGACGTCGATGCAGGTGGCGACCGTGGGCACCACGAAGTTCCGCGAGATGTTCTCCCCCGCCAGCAGGGGCAGCGTGCACAGCTTCGTGAGCGCGTCGGACGCGGAGTTGGCGTGGATGGTGCACATGCCCGCCAGACCCGAGTTCAGGGCCACGAGCATGTCCAGCGCCTCCGCCTCGCGGACCTCCCCCACGATCAGGCGGTCCGGGCGCATCCGCAGGGCCTCCTTCACCAGCCGGCGCAGCGGGATCTCACCGGTGCCCTCGAGGTTCGGCTGGCGGCACTGGAGCCCGACGACGTCGCGCACGGGGATCTGCAGCTCGAAGATCTCCTCCACCGTGATGACCCGCTCACGCGCCCCGATCGAGGCGGACAGGCAGTTCAGCATGGTCGTCTTCCCCGCCTGGGTGGCGCCGGAGACCAGGATGTTCATGCCCGCGTCCACCGCGGCGTCGAGGAAGCGGGCGGCCGGCGTCGTCAGCGACCCGGAGCGGACCAGGTCGTCGAGCCGGTGTGCCCGGCTGATGAACTTGCGGATGTTCACGGCCCAGTGGCGCCGGGTGATGTCGGGGATCGCCACGTGGAGGCGGGAGCCGTCCGGCAGCGAGGCGTCCACGAACGGCATGGACAGATCCAGTCGGCGGCCCGAGGACTTCAGCATGAGCTCGACGAGGTCGCGTACCTGTTCCTCGGACAGCACGATCCCGGTCAGCTCGGACCGCCCGGCGCGGGCGCAGTAGACCTGGTCCGGGGCGTTGAGCCAGATCTCCTCCACGGTCGGGTCGTCCATGAGCCGCTGCAAGGGCCCGAGGCCTGCGATCCGGTCGAAGAGCTCCTGCCGGGCCGCCTCGGGATCCTCCAGGGGCGGGAGGGAGCTGACCAGGGAGCGCGACTCGTAGTCGAGGGTGGCCTCCGCGATCATGGTGCGGATCCGATGTCCCTCCACACGGGGATCGACCCCTCTGCGGCGGACCAGCTCCCGGAGCTCGTCCTCCAGCATGCGCACGGCATCCATGCAGCCTCCTGTGACCGTCTCGGCGCCATCCCCAGCGCCTCTCACTGCTGGACACGACAGTACAACGGCATCGCCTCTGCCCAGTCCATGCCCAGCGTTCCTGTGGAGAACGTGGTCGCGGGGGGACATGGAGAGGTTTTCCACAGGCTCGTCGCGCGGGAGGCACCCTCTGGCAGGGTCTGTCCTGTGCGCCGCCCAGGAGGGCGGCCGGAGAGGAGGGAGGAGGCGATGACCTGGCGCGTGCGCGTCCTCGGCCTGCCCGTCGAGCAGGACTGGGCCGTCTCGGAGCTCCCCCTCGACGTGGACGGGCAGGACCGCGTCGTCGCCGAGCACTTCGCGCCGCTGCGGGTCGAGCGCGCCCGTGGCGGCGGAACGACCCTCACCTACGTCGCGCATCCCTCGGGGACGTCCCCCGTCCCGGCAGCGGGCTCGGGACCCGAGCTGGCGGTCGGCACTTCCGCCGGCCCCGACGCCGGCCGGCTGGTGCCGCTGACGGCGGCAGGCCTCACGGTGGGACGCGGACGCAGTCGGATGCTCCTGGACGACCCGCAGTGCCCCTCGCGGCCGGTCCGCCTCGCCCTCGGCCCGTCCGGGGTGAGCGTCGACGACGGGCGCACGCGTCGGACGTGGGACGGCCTCGACGGACTGCCGATCGGCGACTCCATCCTGCGTCTCGTGCGCGGCCGACAGCGTCCTCTCCCGCCGGCGCTCACCCCACCGCCGGCGCAGATCGACCTCGGGGCCGCACCTGCCGAGCAGTCGCTGCTCGTGTCCCTGGCGATGGCCGTGGGCCCCGTGCTGATCGGGCTGGTCCTCGCCGTCACCACCCGCAGCCCCCTGTTCCTGCTGTTCGGGATCGTCTCCCTCCTGGGGGTCGGCGTGCTGCTCGGCGTGCAGCGGCGGACCCGACGACGCCACGCTGATCTCCTCCGCGAACGGGCCCTGGACGTGGTGCGTCGCCGGGTGGCAGCCGTGTCCGGGCCCGCCGACGTCTCGGCCGCGTGCCGCGCGAAGGCGGAGGACCGCTTCGGGCTGGTGAGCGCCCGGCCGGGGGACGGCCCCGCCCTCCTCTGGGGGCGGGCCCGCGGATCCGTCGCCTTCACCCGCGGTGACGTCGCCGACCACTGGCGCAGCGCGGCGTGCGTGGACCAGCCGGTTCTGGGGGTCGCGGCCGCGGACCGCGGCACGGTCCTCTGCGGCACTGGCCGGCCCGCGCAGGCGGCCGCCCGCTGGACGCTGTTCCAGCTCCTGCGGCACGCGGTGGCGACGGGGTCCTCCCTCGTGGTGCGGAGCCCGGACGGCGCCCGTGTGTGGTGGCCGGCCGTGCCGGGCGCGCCCACGATCGCCCTCGAGCTCGAGGACACCGCACCCCTGGCCGGGGCCTGGGAGGTGTGGACGGCCTCCCTCGGCGCGGAGATGTCGGAGACGCGGCGGCACGGCTGCGCGGACGAGGTGCTCGTCCGCTGCACCGGCACGCCCCCGGCGGACCTGGACGCGGACGTGGTGGACCTGGATGCGCGCCAGGCGACGCTTCCGGGGCAGGGCCTGGAGCTGACGGACCTCACGCCCCTGGGGATCAGTGCAGACACCCTGCAGTGGTGGCTGGCGGAGCTGGCCGACGACGTCGCGCATCTCGGGCTGGGCGGACCCCCGGCCTCGGCACCTCCGCTCCGCCGGCCACACGACGTCGGCGCGCACCGGGCCGTCCGCAACCTCGCCGTCCCCCTGACGTCCTCCTCCGCGGGCGACGCCGCCCCGATGGTCCTCGACCTGGCGGCGGACGGTCCCCATGCGCTCATCGCGGGGACCACGGGGTCGGGCAAGTCCGATCTGCTCCTGTCGGTCCTCGCCGGACTGGCGGCCCGCCACGCGCCCGCCGAAGTCTCCTTCGTCCTGCTCGACTTCAAGGGCGGCGCGTCCTTCGGACCCCTGCGTCGCCTGCCGCACACCATGAGCGTGGAGACGAACCACGTGGGCGCCGCCTCCCTGCGCGCCCTGCAGGCGATCGGCGCCGAGCTCCGCCGCCGCGAGGCCCTCTTCGCCGAGGCACGGGTCGCGGACTACCCCGCCTTCCGGGCGGCGCACCCGGACACCGCGCTGCCCCGCCTCGTCGTGGCCGTGGACGAGCTGCGCGTGCTCGTGGACGAGCATCCGGACGCGAACGCCGTGCTGCAGCGGCTGGCGGCCACCGGTCGGTCCCTGGGGTTCCACCTGCTGCTGGCCACCCAGCGCCCCGGTGGCGCGGTCTCTGCCGACGTCCGGTCCAACCTGGGCACCACCATCGCCCTGCGGACGGCCACCGAGCAGGAGTCGTGGGACCTGGTCGGCTCCGCCGCCGCCGCCCGGATCGACCCGGCGGCACCGGGGACGGCGCTGCTGGCGCGGGGAACCGGCGCCCCCGTCCCCTTCCGCGCCTCGCCCTGGTCCGCGGGTCCCGTCCGCCCCCGGTGGACCCCCTGGGGTGTGCCGGTCGCGGCCGCGGCCCCGGGCACCGACTGGCCGTCCGTCGTGGAGGACCTCGTCCAGGCCTGCCGCGACCGTGACCTCCCGATCCCGGAACCGGTGGTCTCCCCTCCCCTGCCCGGGTCCTTCGCACCGGACCGCTCCCGGCGCCGGTCTGCGGACGTGCTCGCGCTGGTCGACGACGCCGCCCGGGCCCGGCACGTGCCGTGGCGGTGGCCCCTGGGGGCCCAGGGAAACGGCGCCTGGATCGTGGAGCCGGCCGGCGGCCGAGCCCTGGTCCTCGCCGCCGTCCTGGAGGCCGCCGGGCGCACGTCCCCGGCCGTCCTGATCCTGGACGGGAGCGGCGAATGCGCCGCGGCCCTGCCGACCGTGGCGGACGCCCTGCCGGACCTCGCCGACGTCACGCTCCTGACACCGGAGGCCCAGCCGGCGGACGTGGGGGAACAGGTGTGCGGCGCCGTCGCCGACCTCGCCGCGGTGGGCGGCACCCTGGTCATCACCGGCTGGCAGTCCTGGGCGGGGGTGCGCGTGGGCGAGACCTACCGCACCCTCGACGAGGAGCTCCACCGGCTCCTCGGCACGCAGGCGGCCCGCGGGCTCCGGGTGGCCGCCGTCGGAGGTCGGGAGCTGGTCACCGCGCGCATCGCCCCGCACCTGCCCCACCGCTTCTACGTGCCCGCCGGCACCACCCCCGACCATCGACTCGTGTGGCCGCCCAAGCTGGTCGAGGTGGAGCAGCTCCCCGGGCGCGCGGTCCACGTGCACCCGGGCGGCCCGACCGTCGGCGTCCCTGCCCAGCTCGCCTTCCCCGCGCACTGCGCCGCCGGTGCAGGGACCGACTCCGACGCCCAGCAGTGATCCGGCCCACGCCGCACTACCCTGTCCCCATGGCGCAGATCATCCTCTTCCACCACGCCCGCGGCCTCACCGAGGGCGTGCTCGCCCTCGCCGAGCAGATCGAGCAGGCCTCCGGCCATCGCGTGCACACCCCCGACCTGTTCGGCGGCGCCGTGCTCCCCACCGTGGAGGACGGACTCGCCCACCTCCAGCAGATCGGCCAGGACGAGGTCATGACCCGGGCCATGCGCGCCTGCGCCGAGCACAAGGAGGCGTCCGTCGTCGCCGGGATCAGCATGGGCGTCATGCCGGCCTGGAAGGCCGCACAGACCGCCCCCGGCTTCCGCGCCTGCATCGCCATGTCCAGCGCCCTGCCGCTGGACGCCTACGCCCGCCTCTGGCAGCCCCACACCTCCCTGCAGATCCACCTCGCCGCCCAGGACCCCTGGGTGAGGGACGAGGACCTCCCCCTGGCCCGCACCTACGCCGCCACCGCCGAGCACCCCGACCGGCCCGCCGACCTCTTCGAGTACGAGACCGCCTCGCACCTGTTCATGGACTCCTCCACGGACCAGTACGACGCCCGGCACACCGAGGTCATGGTCGAGCGCATCCGCGAGCTGCTCGCCTGAGCGTCCCACTCCCCCGGGCACGGCCGCCGGCCGGGCCGGCGCCGCTCAGCCCCGCGCGGGCGAGCGGCGCCGCCGCGCCGCCGTGAGGATCGCCGCGGCTCCGATCATCACCACGGCGGCGCCCGCCGCCCCCACGTAGCCGGCACCCGGGCCCACGCCGTCGATCACGAGGCCCACCACCGGCGCACCCAGCGCCGAACCCGCCGTCATCGCCGAGCCGTAGTAGCCCATCGCCTCCCCGCGGCGCTCCTCCGAGACCAGCAGGGAGATCCGCGAGGACGCCGCCGCCAACGTCGGCGCCGTCAGCAGCCCCGACGGCACCGACGCCCACGCCAGCGCCCACAGCCCGTCCACGAACGCCATGGGCGCCACCGCGAGCGCGAACAGCGCCCCCAACAGGTAGGGGTGCACCTGCCGGCCCCACGCCCCGTAGAAGAGACCGCCGAGCGCTGAGGCCCCGCACCAGAACGCGTAGACCACGCCCACCGACGCCTCCTGCCCGGCGTGCTCCAGCTCCGCGACCATGGTCACCTCCGTGCCCACCAGTGCGATGCCCGCGGCCATCGCCACCACCAGTACGCCCAGGACCTCCGGGGTCACCCAGCCGAAGTGCCGCACCCGCCACAGCCGCCACCGCTCGTCGCGGGTGAGGCCGACGGTCGACCGGCCGTCGTCATGCCGCCCCGCCCGGGGCGCCGGTGAGACCGGCCCGGAGCCGTCCGCGGCGATCACCGGGAGGGACCCGGTGACGATCGGCACCGCCTCCGTGACCACCGGCAGGGCGCCCGTCGCGAGGTCCGCGGCGGCCACGGTCGCCCGCACCGGCGCGGTGTGCACCGCCTGGCTCAGCGCCTGCTCCCGGTCCTCCTCCTCCGTGAAGGGGTCGCCCGCGGAGGGGCCGTCGGCCGCCAGCTGCGTGGAGCGCGTCGGCGGGTTGAACCACATGAGCAGCGCCCCAGACAGCGCCCCGGACAGGCCGACGACGGTCAGGCCGAGCGCGGTGGACCCCGTGGCGGCGATGACGGCCCCCAGCGCCGGGCCGACCATGAACACGAGCTCGGTGATGATCGAGTCCAGGGTGAACGCCGTCTGGCGGTCCGCGCCGTGCGTGAGCACGCCCAGCCCCTGCCGCACCACGGAGAAGATCGGCACCGCGAACAGGCCGCCGAAGAACACCGCCACCAGCAGGAAGCCGAACGGCAGCCACGGCACCACCGGCCAGATGACGGCCTCCGCGACCACCGAGGGCAGCAGCGCGCGCCGCAGCCCGTCCCGGTCGATCGCCCGGCCGCGCCACGGCGAGCCGCACGCGATGCCCAGGGTCATGGCCGCCGCCGCCAGCCCGGCCTGGCCGTAGCCCAGCCCCAGGGTCACCGCCACATGCAGCGTCAGGATGACGCCGGCCGCCGTGTGCGGGAACCTCGCGATGAACCCCACTGCCAGCAGGTTCCGGATGCGCGGGTCCTGCAGCAGTCGTCCATAAGCTCTGAAGTCCACCCGAGCATGCTAGTCGTCCCCCGCGCCCGGTACGACGGCCGTCTCGCCTAGACTGGAGGGCGGCGGACGGGACCGCCGGGGGCACCCCCTGGGGCCGCCGCACCGACGGAGGAGACCATGACCCAGCCCCACGACCCCAGCCAGAACCCCTACGGCCAGCAGCCCGCCGCCGGACAGCCTCCCTACGGCCAGGCCCCGTCGGGCCAGTCGCAGTACGGCCAGGCCGACTACGGCCAGACCCAGTACGGCCAGACCCAGTACGGCGCCCCCTCCCCGGGCTACGGATACGGGTACCAGCCGGGCGTGCCCTTCCCGGAGGACCCCCGAGTCGCCCCCGCCCCGGGCGTCGGCCCCGTGGAGGCCGTGAAGCGCTTCTACACCCGCTACGCGCTGTTCTACGGGCGCGCGAGCCGCTCCGAGTTCTGGTGGGTGCAGCTGTACCTGGTGCTGGTGAGCCTGGTGCTGACGGCCCTGATGTTCGCCGTCCTGGTGCCCGCGGGCGCGTTCTCGAACACCACCACCGAGCTCAGCGAGGCGGGCGCGGTCGGCGTCCTCGCCATCACCGGCCTGTTCCTGGTGTTCGTGCTGGCGCACCTGGTGCCGTCCATCGCGCTGCAGGTGCGCCGCCTGCACGACGCCGGCTTCTCCGGCTTCTGGTTCTTCATCGGCCTCGTCCCCTACGTGGGCGAGCTGGTGCTGCTGGTGTTGTCCGTGCTGCCGTCGAAGCCGGAGGGCGCCCGCTTCGACCGCTGAGCCTCACCCACGCTCTCCCCGGGGCGCCCGCCGTCAGTCGTTGCGGCGGGCGTCCTTCGCGCGCAGGAGGTCGAGGGCGATCGCGGTGCCGAGCACCGCGCACCGCACCACCGGCGGCATGGCCGGGTCCAGCTCCAGGCGGTACCGCGAGCGCCCCAAGAGCGCATTGCCGAAGCCGGACCACTGGGAGACGGCGCGGGCGATCGGCACCTCGCCGGCGATCATGCGGTAGTCGTGGTCGAAGAGGTCGCCCTCCACGCGGAACACGGTGCCGTCCACGACCTCCACGGAGACGGCCGTGCGGAAGAACGCGACCTCCCGGCGGAGGTTGGCCAGGGGCAGGCCGGCGGGGTCGAGCACCTGGAAGCGGTCGCGGCCGAAGGTCGCCGGGTCCTGCAGCTCGAACAGCGGGCGCCCGTCGTCGCCGTCGCAGACCAGCAGGCGGCGGCTGCCCATGAGCATGCGGCTCAGGCCGCCGCCCTGCGTCTGGACGGTGGCCACCACCTCGCCGTCGGGCCCGAGCACCTGCATGTCGTTGGACAGGAACGAGGTGACCTGCTGGAGGGCGAGGCTGTTCACGAGGGCCAGGCGGCCGGCGTCGAAGGTCGTCATGTCCCCAGTCTGCCCGGCCCCGGAACCCGGATGGAATATCCTGCGCCGGCCCCCCGTTGGCCTGTATAGTTCACTTTTGAAAAAAGACGACGACGCCGCTCCGGCGCCCGCCGCCTGCGACGAGAGGAGCACGCCGTGCAGCTCGGCATCTTCACCATCGGCGACATCACCGCCGATCCCACCACCGGCACCACCCCCACCGAGCACCAGCGCATCAAGGACACCGTCAAGATCGCGCGCCACGCCGAGCAGGCCGGCTTCGACGTGTTCGCCACCGGCCAGCACCACAACCCGCCCTTCGTGGCCCCGGGCAACCCGCCCACGCTGCTGTCCCACCTGGCCGCGGTGACCGAGACGATGACCCTGTCCACCGCCACCACCCTGATCACCACCATGGATCCCGTGCGCCTGGCCGAGGACTACTCCTACCTCCAGCACCTGGCCGACGGCCGCGTGGACCTCACCCTCGGCCGCGGCAACACCGGCCCCGTCTACCCCTGGTTCGGCAAGGACATCCGCCAGGGCGTGAACCTCGCCGTGGAGAACTACAACCTCCTCTACCGGCTGTGGCACGAGGAGACCGTCGACTGGTCCGGCCAGTTCCGCACGCCCCTGCAGGACTTCACCCTGACCCCTCAGCCGCTCGACGGCGTCGCCCCCTTCGTGTGGCACGGCTCCATCCGCTCCCCCGAGATCGCGGAGCAGGCCGCCTACTACGGCGACGGCTTCTTCCACAACAACATCTTCTGGAACAAGGAGCACATCATCCGGATGGTGCGCCTGTACCGGCAGCGGTTCGAGCACTACGGCCACGGCAAGGCCCACCAGGCCTACGTGGGCCTCGGCGGCCAGGCCTACATGGCCAAGAACTCGCAGGACGCCGTCAAGGAGTTCCGCCCGTACTTCGACAACGCCCCCGTCTACGGCCACGGCCCGTCCCTCGAGGACTTCACCTCCATGACCCCGCTGACCGTGGGCTCCCCGCAGCAGGTCATCGAGCGCACCCTCTCCTTCCGCGACTGGGTGGGCGACTACCAGCGCCAGATGTTCCTCATCGACCACGCCGGCCTGCCCACGGACACCGTGCTCAAGCAGATCGACCTCTTCGGCGAGGAGGTGCTGCCCGTGCTCCGCGAGGAGTTCGCCGCCCTCAAGCCGGACGACGTCCCCGAGGCCCCCACCCACGAGTTCCTCGTGGAGCGCGCCCGCCGCGGCGAGGCCCCCGTCCCCGGCGGCAGGGAGGGCTCCCCCGCCCACGCCGCCCGCGAGGCCGCCCGCGCCAAGCAGGCCGAGCAGCAGAAGAAGAAGGAGGACGCCCGATGAGCACCTCGGCCTTCGAGTCCACCGACCCGTTCACCCCCGGCGCCCGGCACATCGCCGTCGTCTCCGGCGGCATCGGCGACCCCTCCCAGACCCGGAAGCTGGCCGACCGCCTCGCCCGGGCGAGCGCGGACGCCCTGTCCGCGGCCGGCGTGGTCCCGGAGATCCACGTGGTCTCCCTCCGCGAGCTGGCCACGGACCTCGGCGCCGGGATGGTCACCACGGCCAGGTCGCCCGCCCTGCTGGACGCCGTCGCGCAGGTGGAGCACACCGACGCCGTGATCGCCGTGTCCCCGACGTTCAAGGCCTCCTACTCCGGCCTCTTCAAGTCCTTCGTGGACCTGATCGACGACGAGGCGCTCGTGGGCGTGCCCGTGCTGCTCGGCGCCACCGGCGGCACCGCCCGCCACTCGCTCATGATCGACCAGGCGATGCGCCCCCTGTTCGCCTACCTGAAGGCGCGGATCGTCCCGACGGCCGTGTTCGCCGCCTCCGACGACTGGGGCCGAGCCGACGGGCAGAACGACTCCACGCGCACCACCCCGCTGGACGCCCGCATCCGCGCCGCCGGGGAGGACCTCGCCGAGGTCCTCCGCCACCGCCCCGCGCGCGTGCGCCCCGCCGCGGACGCCACCGACGACGACCTGGAGGTGATCCCCTTTGACCAGCTCCTCCACCCCGGCCGCTGAGCCCACGGGCCCCCGTGCCGCCAGGCACGCCTGGCGCGCGTACTTCGAGTCCACACAGATGCTGCAGGACCAGCTTGAGCGCGGCCTCAAGGCGGAGTGCGGCATCACGCTGGCCGACTACAACCTGCTCCTGCTGCTCGTGGAGTCCGACGGGGGGCGCCTCCGTCTCGGGGAGCTCGCCAGCCGCATGGTGTTCTCCCCGTCCCGCGTCACCTACCAGGTGAAGTCCCTCGTGGCCCGCGGCCTGATCGAGCGCCGCCGCGTGGAGTGCGACCGCCGCGGCTTCGAGGCCGTCCTCACCGACGCCGGCCGCACCGCGTTCCGCCGCGCCGCCGTGGTCCACGCCCGTCAGGTCGACGAGCTCTTCCTGGGCCTGCTCCAACCGGGCGAGGCCGAGGTCCTCGGCCGGGTGTTCACCCGAGTGGGCACCGCGCTGGAGTCCCGCTGCGCCGGACGCGCGGCACCGTCCGAGCCGTGCGGGGCTCAGGCCTCGAACAGCGCGGTCGCCTGAACCGGCGCCTCCGCCCGGACGCCGAAGGGCCCCCGACCTGTGCTGGACAGGTCGGGGGCCCTTCGGCGTCCGCGCCGGCCGCGGGGTCGGCGGGGCGGGGAGCCGGGTCAGTTCACCGGGACGCCGCCCAGGGTGACGGTGGCGTCGGTCGGCTGACCGGCCGCATCCTTCAGCTGGACCTCGATGTGGCCGCCGGCCGGGACCTGAGCCGGGGTGTTGATCCAGGTCATCGGCTGGCCGTCGGAGTGCAGGTGCAGATGGCCGATCTGCTTGCCGGCGGCGTCGTAGGCCGTGACGGCCATGTAGCTGAAGCCGCCGGTCTTCGTGGTGGCCTGCACGCGGGTGCGGAAGTCGATGCCGTCCTCGGGGGCGACCTTCAGCGTGGTGGTGCCGGCCGTCGCGGTCTCCGCGGACACGCCGTGCTTGCCGAGGGTCGGGGCCGGGGCGGCCTTCTTCTCGGCGGCCGGAGCCTTCGCGGCGGGGGCCTTCTTCTCGGCGGCCGGAGCCTTCGCGGCGGGGGCCGTGGGGGCCTTGAGGGTGACGCCGTGCTTGCCGACGGTCGGGGCCGGGGCGGTCGCCTTCGCCGGGGCGGCCGCGACGGCCTTCAGGGACTCGGCCGGCACCATGATGGTGGACAGGCTCGCGGCGTCGCAGCCCACGGCCCGGCCCTCCTCGTCGAAGGACACCGGGGCCAGGCCCGAGACCACGCCCACGACGCGCTGCTTCGCGTCGTACACGGCGCCGCCGGAGTCGCCCGGGCGGGTGGTGGCGGCGTCCAGGGAGACCTGGTCGGTGTACACGTCACCGCAGGTCTCGGCGATGTCGTAGGTCTCGGGGTCGCTGATCGAGTTCGGGGAGCCCAGGGGCACCGAGGAGCCCTGGGTGTAGACGGTCTCACCCGGCTTGACCGAGGCGGCCGGCCGCGTGGACCAGTCGCCCACCACGTCCACGTCCTCGTCGAGCGCGATCTTCACGACGTCCACGCCGGTGGAGCCGGGCAGCGCGGAGACGGAGCCGATCCGGGCGCCGTCCGCGGCGTGCACCGCCGAGCCGACGGTCCACTGGCCGGCGCCGCAGTGGGCGGCGGTGAAGGCGGTCGTGTCGCTGACGAGGGTGATGGAGCACTCGCCGGCGGGCACGGACAGCGCCGCGCCCTGGGTCAGGGGGGTCGCCGCGAGGGCGGAGCCCGCCCCGGCCACGACAACCGCGCCCAGGGCCGCCGTGGTGGCCCCGGTGAGGGTGGTCTTCTTCATGGATTCGTCCTCTTCCTGGGGGAGGTGTGGCGGCCGGGCGCCCACGCCCGGGCCGTGGACGCGTGCCGCGGGAGCCGTCGTCCTTCGCCCTCTACGGTATACGATGCCCCGGACATCGTTCAGGGGCGTCGGACGGTGATCTCCACCGAGTCCGCGCGTTCCGCGAGCAGGGGCAGGTCCCCCAGCAGCATGGCGAGCGTGGTGGTCATCAGACGGATCCCGGCGGCGTCGGCGTCGCGGGCGGGCATGGCCAGCACCGTGAGCTCCGTGCCGGAGCCGCCGCCGTTCATCACCTCACCGGAGGCGGTCTCCGTGGCCACGCCCGGGCCCGGCGCCAGACCGAGGTTCAGGAGGTTCGGGACGAGGTCCGCGACGCCGGCGATCTCCTCGGCGATCTCCTGGTCCAGGTAGGACGGGGTCCAGGGCTTCTGCTGGGCCAGCGCCCACACGGCGGGTCGCCGGACCGCGTAGGTGTGCTCCGCACCGGCGTCGACGACGACGAGCTCGCACCCCTCGTCCACGGCCGACAGGCACGCGCGGGGCGCCCAGACCGCCACGGGGCGGGCCAGCGGGTTCCACGCGGTGAGCGCAGGCACGGAGGTGAACACCGGCAGGGCCTGGCGGCCGTCCGGGGCGCGCATGGTCACGAGGGCCACGTCCGCGGCCTTGTCACCGTGGGCGGCGTCCTCGTGCTGGGCGTGCTCGTGGACGGAGTGGGCCGCGTGGTCGTGCACGTCCGCCTCGTCGACGGCGAGGGTGGGCACCACCGCGGCGAACACCCGGATGCGGCCCAGCACGTCCACGACCTCGGCCTCGCCCGCGGTGCCCACCGTGAGGGCGTCCATGACGCGGGCCCACTCGGCCGGGGCGGTCCCGTCGTCCTCGTCGAAGATGTGCAGCGGGTTCGCGGACCCCTCGAGGCCGGGCCCGGAGAGGTCGCGCCCGGCCCACGGCACGCCGGCCGTGTCCGCGGTGTTCTCGCGCGCCGTCTTCTGGCGCATCCGCTCCATGGCGGCGCGGATGTGCCCCGGCAGCTCGCGGCCGCCGGGAGCGGGGACCGGGACGGTGGCCTCGGCGTCGTGCGCGGGCTCGCTCGAGGACGCGGAGCTCACGGGGCCGCCTGGAAGGGGTGCTGCTCGCGGGCCCGCTCCACGGTGGCGCCGGCGGCCACCGCGAGCGCCTGCTCCAGGGAGAATCGTCCGGCGTAGAGGGCCTTGCCCATGATCGCGCCCTCGACGCCCTGCGGCACCATGGCGGCGAGCGCGGCGATGTCCTCCAGGGAGGAGATGCCGCCGGAGGCGACGACGGGCTTGTCCGTGGCGGCGCACATCCGGGCCAGGAGCTCCCTGTTCGGGCCCTTGAGCGTGCCGTCCTTGGTCACGTCGGTGACCACGTAGCGGGCGCAGCCGGCCTCCTCGAGGCGGGCGAGGACCTCCCAGAGGTCGCCGCCGTCCTGGGTCCAGCCGCGGGCCGCGAGGGTGGTGCCGCGCACGTCGAGGCCCACGGCGACGCGGTCCCCGAAGCGCTCGATCGCGCGGGCCGTCCAGGCCGGGTCCTCGAGGGCGGCGGTGCCGAGGTTCACGCGCGCGGCGCCCATCGCGAGGGCGTTCTCGAGGGATGCGTCGTCGCGGATGCCGCCGGAGAGCTCGATCTTCACGCCGATCTCGTCGACGACGCGGCGCAGCACGTCGCGGTTGTCCCCGCGGCCGAAGGCGGCGTCCAGGTCTACGAGGTGGATCCACTCGGCGCCGGCGTCCTGCCAGTCGAGGGCGGCCGTCAGCGGGTCGCCGTAGGAGGTGGCGGAGCCGGCCTCGCCCTGGACGAGGCGCACGGCCTGGCCGTCCTGCACGTCCACGGCGGGCAGCAGCTCGAGCGCGGGGGTGGTCTCGGTCATCGGGGTTCCTCTCGGCGGGGGCGGATGGGGAGGTCGAGGG
>NZ_JAKRNH010000149.1:0-4393 GCF_022346985.1 Micrococcus sp. ACRRV | reverse complement strand
GGGCGGGCGGGGGCGGCGCTCATGCCTCCTCCCCCTCGGCCGCGGCATCGACGGTCTCGGCGTCGGCGTCCTCCGAGGGGAATGCCGCGGGGCCCTCCGCGAGCAGCCGCACGAATCCGGCCTCGTCCAGCACGGGCACGCCGAGCTGCTCGGCCTTCTCCAGCTTGGATCCGGCGGCCTCCCCGGCCACCAGGAAGTGCGTCTTCTTGGAGACGGAACCGGAGGCCTTGCCGCCGCGCACGAGGATCGCCTCCTTGGCGGAGTCCCGGGAGAAGCCCTCCAGGGAGCCGGTGACGACCACCGTCACCCCCTCCAGGGTGCGGGGCGTGTCGGCGTCCTGCTCGTCCTCCATGACGACGCCGGCCGCCGCCCAGCGGTCCACGATCTCGCGGTGCCAGTCCTGGGCGAACCACTCGATGAGGGCGTCCGCGATGATCGGGCCCACGCCGTCGATCTCCGCCAGCCGGTCCCGCTCCCCGGCCTCGGCCGCCGCCCGCAGGGCCGTCATGGAGCCGAAGGCCGTGGCCAGCGAGCGCGCCGCCGCCGGGCCCACGTGACGGATGGAGAGGCCCACGAGAACCCGCCACAGCGGGGCGGTCTTGGCCTTCTCGAGCTCGTCGAACAGGCGGAGGGTGTTGGCGGTGGGCGCCGCCGGCTTCTTCGCGGTGCCCGCCGTGAAGAAGTACGGCTTCAGGGAGAACACGCCGGACGGGACCATCCTCCCGTCCACCTTCGTCCGGCCCTCTCGCCAGACGCGCACGTCGCCGAGCGAGCGCTGCAGGTCCGTGAGGCCGTCCTCGCCGCGGGGGCCGGTGACCTCCTCCGGGGTGCCGGAGGCGAGGTCGAACAGCTGGGCCTCCGCGGTGATCGGCCCGGCGCCCTCGGGCAGCACCATGCCCTCGTGCTCGGCCGGGTCCGGGCCGTGGCCGATGACCAGCCAGCGGGCGGCCTCCTCGCCCAGGGCCTCGACGTCGAACGCGCCGCGGCCGGCCAGGTGCTCCACGCGTCCGGCAACCTGGGCGGGGCAGCTGCGGGCGTTGGGGCAGCGCAGGTCCACATCGCCCTCCTTGGCGGGGGCGAGCGGAGTGCCACAGGACGGGCAGTCGGCGGGCATGACGAACTCGCGCAGGTCCTCCCCCTGGGCCAGCAGCCGCTCGCGCACGGGCAGCACGGGTCCCACGACCTCCGGGATGACGTCGCCGGCCTTGCGCAGGACCACCATGTCCCCGATCAGCACGCCCTTGGCCTTGACGACGTCCTGGTTGTGGAGGGTCGCCATGGACACGGTGGAGCCGGCCACCTGCGCGGGCTCCATCACGGCGAAGGGGGTGACCCGGCCGGTGCGGCCCACGTTGACCGCGATGTCCAGCAGACGGGTGTGCACCTCCTCGGGCGGGTACTTGTAGGCGGCGGCCCAGCGCGGCACGCGCGAGGTGTGCCCCAGGTACCGCTGGTCCGCGAACGCGTCGGCCTTCAGCACGATCCCGTCGATCTCGTGCACCAGCTCGTGACGACGCCGGCCGTACTCCTCGATCACGTCCACCACGCGGGTCAGGGCGGCCTCGTCCGCGCCCTCGACCACGCGCGTGTAGGGGCTGACCGGCAGGCCCCAGCCCGCCAACATCCCGTAGACCTCCTCCTGGCCGTCCGCGCCGAACGCCTCCACGGTGCCGATGCCGTGCACGAACATGCTCAGCGGCCGCTGGGCTGTGACCGCCGGGTCCTTCTGGCGCAGCGCGCCCGCGGCGGCGTTGCGCGGGTTGGCGAAAGGCGCCTGCCCCTCCTCTGCGCGGCGCTCGTTGAGCTCGGCGAAGGCGCGCGACGGCATGAAGACCTCGCCGCGCACCTCGAACTCCTCGGGCCAGCCCTCCCCGGTCAGCGTCTGGGGCACGTCGGCGATGGTCATGACGTTGCGGGTCACGTCCTCGCCCGTGACGCCGTCGCCGCGCGTGGCCGCCTGGACGAGCCGCCCGCGCCGGTAGCGCAGGGCCACGGCCAGGCCGTCGATCTTGACCTCCACGAGCCAGCGCGGCGCCCGCCCCGGGCGGACCTCCGCGAGCGACCCGGCCGCCCGGAGGAACCAGGTCTCCAGCTCCTCGAGGGAGAAGAGGTCCTCGAGGGAGTACATGCGGGAGCCGTGGCGCACGGGCGCGAACGCCTCCGAGGCCTCACCGCCGACCTCCTGGGTGGGCGAGTCGTTGGACGCCAGCTCGGGGTGCAGGGCCTCGAGGTCCTCGAGGGCGCGGTAGAGGCGGTCGTACTCGGCGTCCGAGATCTCCGGGGCGTCGTCCTGGTAGTAGGCGGTGCGCGCGGCACGGATCCGCTCCACGAGCTCGGCGTGCTGCTCGCGGAGGTCCCGCTCGGGGACCTGGTCCGGGGTCGGCTCGAGGCCGCCGTGCTCGGGCTCGCGGGGGGTCTGTGCGGTGCTCACCGGGCCAGCCTAGCGGCGGGCCCGGACGCCGCACGGGCGTCGCCGGCTCAGGGGATGCGGACCAGAACGGCGGTGATGTTGTCCCGGCCGCCCCGCCAGAGCGCGGCCTCGACGAGGCGCTCGGCCGCCTCGTCCAGGGTGGCGGCGTCGTCCATGATCGCGAGGATCTCGTCGTCGAGCAGCTCGCCGGTGAGGCCGTCGCTGCACAGCAGGAAGCGGTCGCCGGGGGCCACGTCCAGTTCCATCACGTCCACGGTCAGGGCCTGCGTGGAGCCCAGGGCGCGGGTGATGACGTTGCGCCGCGGATGCACACGCGCCTCCGCGGGGGTGAGATCGCCGGCGTCGACCATCAGCTGCACGGCGGAGTGGTCCACCGTGACCTGCTGGAGCACGCCGGCCCCCACGGGGCGCAGGTAGATGCGGGAGTCGCCCACGTTGGCCACGGCCCAGCGCCCGGCCTCCGTGTCCAGGCAGGCCAGCACGGTGAGGGTGGTGCCGGCGCGCCCGCCCCCGGCCGCGAGCACGGCCGCGTTCGCCTCGTGGACCAGCGCGCCGAGCTCCTGCGGGGTGTGGGCCACACCCGGGGCCAGCACGGACGGCGCCCGGCGGTGCAGCTCCGCCACGGCCGCCGCGGAGGCCACCTCGCCGGCCTCGTGGCCGCCCATGCCGTCCGCCACGGCGGCCAGCAGCAGGGGGTCCCCGACGACCGCCCACGAGTCCTCGTTCAGCTCGCGCACCGCGCCCACGTGGGTCACGGCCACCGCCTCCGGGCGGGGGACGGAGGCCCATGCGCCGGGTTCGGCGGGGGCGGCGTCGGCGGCGTGCGGCTCGCTCATGGGTCCTCGGTTCAGTCGGCGATCAGGGGCTGCGCCGCGCCGTTCATGAGCAGGGAGGGTCGGACCTCGCCGAAGCCCCGCACGATCCTGGGCGGCTGCGGGACGAGCACGAAGCGCTCGTCCCGGGAGAGGGCGGCGGCGGTCATGGCGTCCACCAGCACGGTACCCGGGTCGGCCAGCGACGTCAGCCGCGAGGCGAGGTTCACCGTGGGCCCGTAGATGTCGCCCAGGCGTGACAGGACGCGCCCCCAGGCCAGGGACACGCGGGCGGCGGGCAGCTGGTCGTCGTCGGCCATGGCCTCGGCCAGCGCGAGGGCGATGGTGGCGCCGGCCTCCGGCGTCTCGGCGTTGAAGAGGACCTCGTCGCCGATGGTCTTCACCAGCCACCCGCCGCCGGCGGCGATGATCTCCGCCGCCTTGGACTCGAAGCGCTGCACGGTGCGGGCCAGGGTCCGCTCGCCCATCGTCCGGGAGAGCGTGGTGTAGGAGACCATGTCCGCGAACCCGACGGCACGGGCCAGCGGCAGCGGGGCGTCGTCCTCGGAGCCGTCCCGGCCCCGCTCGGAGGCGGCCAGGCCGGCCTCCACACGCACGGTGAGGCGCTGCACGGCGTTGGTCAGCTGCCGCCGGTAGACGATCCGCATGACCTTCTCCAGCGGCTCGACCAGCCCCGGCAGCATCTCGACGGCGGCGCGTCGGGCCTCCGGGTCCGTCTTGCCCTCGGCGGCGATCTGGTCCTCCACGAGGGCCTCGATCTGCCAGACCACCATGCGGTCCGTCATCTGCCCCACCGACCGGGCCAGGGAGATCGCGGTGTCCTCATTGAGCGTCCCGTCCCGCACCAGGGAGAGGACCTGCTCGAACGCGTCGATGTCCTCTGCGGAGAACACCTTCTCCTCGTCCTTCACGGTCGGGTAGCCCAGGGCCCGCCAGATCTTGCGGGCGGACACCGAGGAGATCCCCAGGCGCTGCGCGGCCTCGCGACGCGAGTACGAGCGGGGCCGGTCGAGCAGCCCGGCGTCGAGGGTGCGGATCGCGCTCGTCCAGCCGTGGTGGAGGGCGTCGGACTCCCGGCGCCCGACCGCGGGGTCGGCGGCGCCGGCGGGGGCCTGCACCGGCAGGGGGG
>NZ_JAKRNH010000148.1:0-4398 GCF_022346985.1 Micrococcus sp. ACRRV | reverse complement strand
GCCCAGGCTAGACCGGGGTGAGACCCCGGTCACCTTGCGTTGCGCCGGATCTCACCCTCCGGACGGGATGACGACGCAGGCCCCGGGCGTTCCGCTGGCGATGGGCCGGATCCGTGCCCGCCGCCCCCGCCGAAAGGACACCCGCCCCGTGCGCCTCGCCGACGTGAACCCGTTCCCCGCGATGTTCACGATCGGCCCGCCGGACAGGGGGCACGAGGTCGGCCTGCGCGTCGGCGTGACCATCCTGGTGCCGCTGCTGCTCCTCCTCGCCCTGGACCGCATGGACCTGGCCAGCTACGCCACGTTCGCGGCCTTCACGGGGATCTACGGCCGCAACGAGCCCCACGGGGTGCGGCTGCGCACCCAGCTGCGCGCCGGGCTGCTCATGCTCGGCGTCCTGACCGCCGCCACCGTGGCCGGGCGGTTCGGGATCTCCGAGGCCCACGACTCCTGGGGCCTGGTCCTGTGGACCACCGTGATCGCGGGCGTGGCCACCGTGGCCACCGGCTGGTGGAACCTGCGCCCGGCCGGCTCCCTGTTCCACATCTTCGCCTTCGCCGCGGTCGCGTCCGTGCCCGTCAAGCCCCCGGCCGTGGAGGGGATGCTGATGGCGGTGGCCGTCGTCGTGTGGGCCATCGCGGTGGGACTGTCCTCCCGCGTGCTGCCGAGCCACCGCACCCCGCTGACCTGGCCGCCGTCGGACCGCCCGGACCGGGGGCGGCGGCGCCTCATCCTGCTCGAGGCCATGTGGTACGTGATTGCAGCCGGGGTCGCGGGCTCCGTGGCGACCCTCGTGGCGGCCCCGCAGGGCGTCCGCCACAACTACTGGGCCATGGTGGCGGCCGTCGTGCCGCTGGCCGGCCACTCCACGCGCTACCGCGTGAACCGGGGCCTGCAGCGCGTCCTCGGAACGGTCCTCGGCCTGGGGCTCACCGCCCTGATCGTGCTCCTGGACCCGCCGGCGGTGGGGATCGTGCTGGTCATCGCCGTGCTGCAGGTCCTGGCCGAGGTGTACATCGCCCGGCAGTACGTGATCGCCCAGACGGTGGTGACGCCGCTGGCGCTGCTGTCCACCATGCTCGTGGCCGTCACCGTGGGTGGGGCCGGGTCCCTCGCAGAGGCCGGCGCGTTCCGCAACCTCCAGGATCGCGCCGTGGAGACCGTGATCGGGGCCGTCGTCGGCATCGTGTGCGTCCTCTACCCGTGGGCGTGGCGCAAGTGGGTCCGGCGCTCCCCGGACCCGACCCGGGAGATCCCGATCGTGCGTCCGGAGCAGATCCAGCGGCCGGTCGGCGGACGCGGCTGACGGTCAGCTGAGGGGGCGACGGCGGAGCGCCGTCCCTTTCGCGCACGGCAGCGGGCGACGCGCCGTCCCTTTCGCGCACGGCAGCGGGCGACGCGCCGTCCGTTTCGCGAACGAAAGCGAGGGGGGGTCAGGCCCGGGCGGCCTGGGCGGCGAGCCGCTTCGCGAGCTGGCGCAAGGTGCCCAACTCGCGGTGGATCCGCGAGTCGAGGTCCTGGTCCGTGAGGGTCTGAGAACCGCCGCGGCCGCGGAGGTACAGCAGCTGCGCGAACCGGGCGCGGCGCCAGCGGAACTCGGCCTCGGCGTCGCGGGCCTGCAGGGCGCGGGAGATCTCCCGGTCGTAGAGCTGCGGCTCGTCCAGCTGACGCTGGCGCACCTCCAGCACGCGGGCGGCGCGGCCGGGCTCCGAGGGGACCTCGTCCGCCTCCTTCAGGCGGGAGCCCAGGTTGGCGGCCGTGATGTGGTCCCCGTCCTCGCGCAGGATCAGCGCCGCCAGGCCCAGCGCCGCCTGGATCGACTTCCAGCGGCCCACCGCCCCGTCCCAGGGCAGGTTGGTGAGCAGGCCCAGGGTGGTGAGCGTGCCCTCCACGTCCTCGTGCAACAGGTACATGCGCTCGGCCATGCCGAACACGTCCTCCAGCTGCGCGCCCGAGCGCAGGTTCAGCCCGTGGGACAGGCGCGCCGCGGTGGCGGTGAGCTCGGCGTCGTCGAGGTGGCGCTGCCCCACGGCGACGATCCGCGACTCCGGCGAGCCGGCGTCCACCGGGGAGAACGCGGTGTCCGCGGCGGCCTTGACCTCCTCCGGGCGGTCCGTGCGCACCCGGATCACGGAGCCGTGCGCGATCTTCACCTCGCGCCCGCCCACCAGGGTGGCGATCACCAGGGCCGGGGTGCCGAAGTCGTCACGCACGACGCGTGTGGACGCCACCGCCGGCGCAGGCTCGCCGCGGCGGGTGAGGAAGGAGTCGCCCGGACGCACGTCCTGGGCCTTCAGGTGGCGGAGGTACCCGCCCGCGATCGGTGCCACCTCAGCGCCCCCATCCGACATGGGCCAGGGCCTGGCGCACCAGGTTCCCGCGGCCGCCGATGAACTCCGCCTGGACGTCCTCGCCCAGAGCCTCCTGCGGGGTCAGCCACGTCAGCTCCAGCGCGTCCTGGCGCGGGCTGCACTCGCCCGACACCGGGACCACGTAGACCAGGGACACGGCGTGCTGCCGGTCGTCGGTCAGGCCCGTCTCCGACGGCGCCGGGAAGTACTCGGCCACCGCGCACGGCACGAGGCTCGGCGGCAGCTGCGGGAAGGCCAGCGGGCCGAGGTCCTTCTCCAGGTGGCGCATGAGCGCGCCGCGGATCGTCTCCCGGTACATCACGCGCCCGGAGACGAACGTCCGCTGGAACTGCCCCTCCTCGTCCGCCACGTACAGCAGCCCGATCTCGGAGACGTACCCCAGGGCGTCCACGCGCACGGGGATGGCCTCCACGTACACCATGGGCAGCCGACGTCGGGCCTCGTAGAGGTCCTCCTCGTTCAGCCAGCCCGGGTTCGGGTCGGGGGTGCGCACGCTCATGCCCTCTGTTCTACCGGAGATTGCGCCCCGGGGCACGCCCGTCCGCCGACGGGTGACCGGGTGCCGCACCCGGGACCTGCCCTACCCTGGGCGCATGCCCTCCTACCGCGCCCGCCTGCAGATCGGCGACGTCCTGCCCGGCCACCGGCCCGAGGAGGTCCTGGACACGGCCGAGGCCGCGATCGGCGCGACCCACGAGGTCGCCGCGAAGGATGTGGAGGTCGTCGCGCGGGTGCCGCGCATCGTCCTGCGGTTCACCGTGCCCGCCGCGCACCGCGCCGCCGAGGACGCCGAGGCCGCCGCCGTGGCGGGCCGCATGGCGGAGGCCGTGGCCGACGTCGCCACCGTGGGCCGCCTGGACGTGCTGCGCCGCGAGGGCGGCCGCTGGCTGCCCGTCAGCGCCCGTTGACCCGCCCCGCCGGCACGCCCTGCGGAGCCGCGGCCGCCTGCTCCTCGATCTCCCGCACCCAGGTGCGGCGCACCACCACGAGGAGCAGGACGCCCAGGCCGCCGGCCACGGCGGACAGGCCGACCCACGCGCTCTGCCACGCCCCGAGGGGGCTGGGCAGCAGTCGCGGCAGGGCCAGGCACAGGAGCGTCCACGCCATGCCGAGCGCCAGGCCCAGCCGGCCGCGGTCCTGCAGGGCCAGGCGCGCGCCGGTCAGCACCACGGCCCACAGCAGGGCGGCGGCCACGAGCGCCGAGGGGAACCAGCCCCAGAACACGCCGGTGGCGGCCACCGGCGAGGCCAGGGTGGTGGGCGCGGCGGCCAGCAGCAGCCCCAGGAACCCGCCCAGCACGCCGTCCGTGCACGTCTGCGCTGCGCGCGTGCGGGCTGGGACGGCCGTGAGGCCGCGCATCACCCGGATCATCAGCGCCAGCGCGGCCAGCCACACCACGAACTCCAGGCCCCACGGCACCAGCACCGCCAGCGGGAACCACAGGGCCGTGAGCGCCAGCGCGCCCGCCACGCTGCGGCGGGTCTGACGCTGGCGGGCGGCCGCACCCTGGCCCGGACCCCACTGGTGCGCCACGTACACCCCCAGGGCCAGCCAGAGCACCGGCCAGACCGCAGGGTGCAGCGGGAACAGGGAGAGCACGGACGTGGTGAACGCGTAGCGGCCCCCGTGCGCGGCCGTGTACGACCCCTGGTCCACCACCCGCAGGCCCGGCACCAGCCGGAACAGGCCGAGCCCCCACGCGGACGCCAGCACGAACAGCAGCCACGCGCCGGTGAGCTCCAGCTGGTGCCGGCGATCCTCCCGGGTGGCGGGGGCGCGGGGCTCCGGCGGGCCCGACGGCGGCACGTACCCGGGCACGATCGGGAACGCCCCCGTGGCCGGTCCCGTGCCGTCCGCCGCGCCGTGGGCGGTCTGCGCCCGGACGGCGTCGGCCTTGGTCAGCAGCCGGCCCGTGCGCCGCCACTGCGGGAGGGCGGCGCGGGCGCGCTCGAGGAGGGCGGCGTCGTCGAGCCCCTCGGCGGGGTCCGCGAGCAGGGGGCGCAGGTGGGCGGGCGGGACGATGTCC
>NZ_JAKRNH010000147.1:0-4470 GCF_022346985.1 Micrococcus sp. ACRRV | reverse complement strand
ACGCGGCCGCGCCGGACGGGGCGAGGCGCGACGCCGGGCGGCCCGTCGGCGGGCGTCCTGCCACTCGTCACCGCGGCGGTCGATCTCCGCGCCGAGCGAGCGCAGCACGTCGATCGACAGGCCGACGACGACGAGGTAGACGCCGACGTCGAACGCGGTGGCGGAGACGATCTTCAACGAGTCCCCGAACAGCCAGAGGTCGTGGAACTCGACCTTGTAGGACTGCAGGACCTGCCCGCCGAACAGCAGCGGGGCCAGGCCCGTGAGGGTGGCGATGCCCAGGCCGAGGCCGAGCAGCGTGCCGGCCGGGATGCGCGAGGCCTCCTGCAGCTCGTAGCGCCCGCCGGCGAGGTAGCGCAGGGCCAGGGCCAGGCCCGCGAGCAGTCCGCCGGCGAAGCCCCCGCCGGGGGTGTTGTGCCCGGCCAGCAGCAGGTACACGGACAGCAGCATCATGGCCGGGAACAGGAAGCGGGTGACCACCTCGAGGATGATCGAGCGCCGTTCGGGGGCCATGGTGTGCCCGGCGATCAGCCACTGGTCGTTGCGGTCGTCCACGGCGAAGCTCCGCACCACGGAGAGCTCGCGGGTGCCCAGCGCCGACTCGGCGCCGTAGTTGCCCACGGAGCCGGGGACCACGGTGTCCAGGTCCCGCCGGCGCTTGTCCCGGTGCTCCAGGAACACCAGGGAGGCCACGCCCGTCGCGGCGACGGCGAGCACGGTGATCTCCCCCCAGGTGTCCCAGGCCCGCAGGTCCACGAGGGTCACGTTGACCGCGTTCGCCCCGTATCCGTGCTGGTAGGCCAGGCGCGGCATGTCCAGGGAGACCCGCTCGGCGGTGCGCGCGCCGAGGGCGGTGGCGGCCACCCACATCATCACGAGGGCGAAGCCCACGCCCAGCAGCAGGCGCGGCACGCGGCGACGGCCGGTGGTCTTGGAGTGCCAGTCCGGGGGCAGCACGCGCAGACCCAGGATGACCGTGATCAGCACGATGGACTCGACGAGCACCTGGGTGACGGCCAGGTCGGGCGCCCCGCGCAGGGCGAACAGCGCGGCGGACCCGTAGCCGGTGACGGAGACCAGCATGATCGCCATGAAGCGGCGGCGGGCCCGGACGGCCAGCACGGCAGCCACGCAGACGAGCGCGGCGATGCCCAGCTGCGCGGGCGTCGTGAACGGCACGAGGTCCGCCTCGAGGAAAGCGGTGGACAGGACCCGGTCCTCCTCCCCCGCAGGGACGAGCATGGCGAGGGCGGGCAGAGCCGTCGCGGTGGCCAGGATGATGAACAGGTAGCGCCGCAGCGAGCCGGTCTGGGTGCGGCCGGTGACCCACACGGCCGCCGCGTCCACGGCCCCGGTGATCCGCTGGTAGACGGCAGCGGCCTCGACCGGGAACGCCACGCGAGCCTGCAGGCGCTGCAGCGGGCGGCGCGCGACGGCGAGGGCGGCTCCGAGCACCCAGATGGCCACGGACACCCCGAGGATCGGCGTGATCCCGTGCCACAGCGCCAGGTGGGCGGGCTCCTCCGCCGCGTCCAGCGGCGCGAGTCTGGCCGTGTGCGCGGAGATCAGGGCCTCCGGGAGCCCCGGCGCAAGGCCCAGGACCAGGCAGGCGAGGGCCAGGAGGCCCGGAGGCAGGAGGTCCTCGGCGGTGAGCCGGGAGTGGAACCGGGTCTCCGGCACGGGCTCGCCGTCCGGGGAGTCCCGTCCGTCCTTGGTGGCGAACGCGCCCCAGAGGAACCGCCACGTGTAGGCGAACGTCAGCACGGAGCCGAGGGCCATGCCCACCAGGGGCGTCCAGCCCCACACCGTGCCGGCGTGCTCGCCGTGCCCGGCCAGGGACTCGAGCACGGACTCCTTGGCCACGAACCCGAACAGCGGGGGCAGGCCCGCCATGGAGGCGGCCGCGACGATCGCCACGGCCGCGAGCGCGGGCTCGCGGCGGCCGATCCCGGACAGGCGGCGCAGGTCGCGGGTGCCGGCCTCGTGGTCGATGATGCCGACCACCATGAACAGCGGGGCCTTGAACACGGCGTGGGCGAGGAGCATGGCCAGGCCGGCCAGGGCGGCGTCGCGCGTGCCCAGCCCGTTGGCCACCATGAGGAAGCCGAGCTGGGAGACGGTGCCGTAGGCGATCACGAGCTTGACGTCCGTCTGCCGCAGGGCGCGCCAGCCGCCCAGGATCAGGGTCCACAGCCCGACGCCGAGCACGAGCACCTGCCAGGACGCCAGGGACGCGAAGCCCGGGGCCAGGCGGGCCACCAGGAAGACGCCGGCCTTCACCATCGCGGCGGCGTGCAGGTACGCGGAGACGGGGGTGGGCGCGGCCATGGCGGCCGGCAGCCAGAAGTGGAAGGGCACCTGCGCGGACTTGGAGAGGGCGCCCACCAGCACCAGGGCGACGGCGGCCTCCAGCAGGCCGCGCGGGGCCCGCTCCATCAGCTCCGGGGCGGCGGCGAGGATCCCCGAAACGCGCCAGGAACCGGCCTGCACGGCCAGCATCACCAGGCCGGCGAGCATGGCGAGGCCGCCGAAGGTGGTGACGATCAACGCCTGGATGGCCGAGCGGCGGGCGAAGATGCGCTGGCCCGAGTAGCCGATCAGCAGGAAGGAGAGCACCGAGGTGATCTCCCAGAACGTGTAGAGGACCATGACGTCGTCGGTGGTGACGAGGCCGAACATGGCGCCGGCGAACGCCAGCAGCTCCGCGCCGAAGACGGCGTGGCGCGGCTCGTGCTCGCGGAAGTAGCTCGCGCAGTAGGACAGCACCAGGGCGCCGACGCCGAGGACGATGAGGGACATGAACGCCGAGAGCGCGTCCAGGCGGAAGCTCAGCGCGATGTCCAGATAGGGGATCCACTCCACGGTGGTGTCCAGGTGGGCGGCCGAGGCCGGGGCGGGCGCACCGCGGTCCAGCGCGTCCTGCAGGACGAAGACCTGCGGCAACTGGGCCAGCACCCACACGAAGCCGGCGGCGGGCGCCGCCGCCAGGAGGTGGAATCCCCGCCGCCCGGTCCGCCGGAACAGCACCGGCGCCAGCAGCGCCACGGCGAACAGGGCGGTGAGCAGGACGGTCATGGGGTCCGTTCGTCGTGGGGAGGGTTGGCGAGGGCGCTCTCCACCCTAGCGAGCGACCCGGGGGCCTGTCCCGGGCCGGGCGCTCGCGACGGTCGGCCCCTCCGGCTCCCGCACGCCCAGCAGCAGCGCCCCGCCGGCGAGCAGCACGAGGGCGATGACCGGGATGATGACGCGGCTGTCCCCCCACACCGCGAGCGCGGCGGACACCAGGGCCGGCGTGATGAAGCCGATGGCGCGGCCCGTCGTCGCGTAGAGGCCGTAGGCCTCCCCCGCCGTCTCCGGGACGGTGAGCCGGCCGAGGAAGGCGCGGGAGGCGGACTGCACCGGTCCCACGAACAGGCACAGCGCCAGCCCGCCGGCCCAGAAGGCGGCGGTCCCCTCGGCGAGGAACAGGGCGGCGGCGACGACGACCATCGCCGCCAGGGACCCCAGGATCACGCGGCGCGGACCCAGGGCGTCGTCCAGGCGGCCGCCGGCGAACGCGCCCAGGGCGGCGACGACGTTCGCGACGATCGCGAACAGCACCACGTCCTGCGCCGCCAGCCCGTAGAGCGTGGTCCCCAGGATGGCGCCGTAGACGAACACGGCGCCCACGCCGTCGCGGAAGACCGCCGAGGCGGCGAGGAAGCGGAGGGTGAGCCGGTCCTGCCGCCACATCCGCGCCAGCGTCCGCCCAAGGCCCCGGTAGGACTCGACCAGGGACTCGCGACGGGGCGAGCCGTCCGCCCCCCGGGCCGCGGGCGGCTCCGGGGAGGCGGCCAGCACGGGCAGGGCGAACACGAGGAACCAGGCTGCCGCCACCAGCGCCACCACGCGGATGTTCAGGGCCCGCTCCTCCCCCACCCCGAACCAGTGATCGTCCCCGGAGACGAACCCGACGAACACGATCAGCAGCAGCACGATCCCGCCCAGGTAGCCGGCGCCCCAGCCGAAGCCGGAGACGCGGCCGATCGTGGCGGGGGTGGAGATCTGCAGCAGGATCGCGTTGATGTGCACCGAGGCGATCTCGAAGAACACCGTGCCCAGGGCGATCAGCGTCACGCCGAGGCCCAGCATCGACTCCTCCGGGGTGACCAGGAAGCACGCCGCCGTGCAGGCGATCACCGCGCCCGTGGTCAGGGCGATCCACAGCCGACGCCGGCCCGTCCCGTCCGCCAGGCGGCCCAGCGCCGGGGCGGTCAGGGCGATCACGACGCCGGCCAGCGCGTTCGCCGCCGAGAGCCACTGGGTGCCGCGGTCATCCGGGCCGAACGCGTCCGAGGCCAGGTAGGTGCCGAACACGAACGTCACCATCACGGCGTTGAAGGCCGCCGAGCCCCAGTCCCACGCCGCCCACGCGAGGACCCGGCCGCGGGGCACGCGTGCGGGGGCGGGGCCGGCGCCACCGTGCGGGGC
>NZ_JAKRNH010000146.1:0-4513 GCF_022346985.1 Micrococcus sp. ACRRV | reverse complement strand
CCCCTCATCCGGAGAGTTCTGCCGCATGCTGCGCACCATGTTCCACGCCAAGATCCACCGGGCCACCGTGACCCAGGCGGACCTGCACTACGTGGGCTCCGTGACCGTGGACCAGGACCTGCTGGACGCCGCGGACATCCTCCCGGGCGAGCTCGTGTCCATCGTGGACGTCACGAACGGCGCGCGGCTGGAGACCTACACCATCGCGGGTGAGCGGGGCTCCGGCGTGCTCGGCATCAACGGCGCCGCCGCCCACCTGGTGCATCCGGGGGACATCGTCATCCTCATCGCCTACGGGCAGATGGACGACGCCGAGGCCCGCCACTTCCAGCCCAAGGTCGTCCACGTGGACGCGGACAACAGGATCGTGGAGCTCGGCGTCGACCCCGCCGACGGCCTGCTCGACGGCCTCTCCCGCCCGCCGCTGTCCCGCGAGTGGAACGAGGCCCAGGCCGAGCTCTGAGCCGGCCGGGGCGCCGGGCCGTCATAGACGAGTTGTTGGAGCGGGGTCAGCGGTCGGCACGGCCTTCGCCCCGAGCGCCCGACGCGCGGAGCGCATCGCGGCCGCGTGGCTGAGGCCCATCGCGGCGCGGGCGCCCGGCACGCGGGCCACGGCGCGCATCCACGACGAGGTCAGCACCACCTCCTGCTCCCACACCACGATGCAGTGCGGCGCGCGTCCGGCCGGGGCGCCGTCGTCGTGCACGGTGACCCGCACGGTGCCCGTCAGGTCTCCGCTCAGGTGCGCGACCAGAAGGCCGCGGGCGCGGTCGTCGATGAGACGCTCCATCGTCAGACGCACCGGCACGAACCCGCGCAGCCGGACGGCGGCGCGATCGGGGCCCAGGTGACGGACGCGCGGGACGGCCGGCCACCAGCGTGGGTAGCCGGCCGGGTCGGCGAGCAGGGCCAGCACGGACCGGGCGTCTGCGGGGACGGACCAGCGGTGGGTGAAGCGGAAGGGGCGGTCGACCGACATCAGGCCCGGCCGAAGGTGTCGGGGTCCACGGGGCGCCGGGTGCGGGGGAGCTTCGCGACGACCAGCAGGTACGACTCCGTGACGAGGTCCCGGACGAGCTGCTCGTCGAGGTCCGGGTGCGCGGCCAGGCTGAGCCAGTGCCGCTTGTCCATGTGATAGCCGGGCGTGATCGCCGCGGGAAGGGCTGCGCGCAGCTGGGCGCCGTCCTCCGGGCGGGCCTTCACGTTCACGAGGCGGCGCCCGTCGTGGTCGATGAACACCACGAACAGCTTCCCCTGCACCTTCACGACCTCGGTGTCCGGGCCGAAGGGGTGCGACGCGGCGCTGCCCGGCAGCTCGAGGGCGCGGTCGCGGGCGATGCGCAGCAGCGTCGGCTCGTCCATGCCCGCCACGCTAGCCGCGCCGGCCCCGCCGCCGCACTTTCGAACGTGATATCGGGGGAATGAGCGCTTTCGAACGGGAGATAGGCCCTATCTCACGTTCGAAAGCGCCTGCCCCGGGGGCTCAGCGGTAGTCGAAGAAGCCCTTGCCGGACTTCCGGCCGAGCTCACCGCGGGCCACCATGTCCCGCATGAGCTGCGGCGGGGCGAAGCGCTCACCCAGCTGGGACTCGAGGTACTCCGCGATGCCCAGGCGCACGTCCAGGCCCACGATGTCGGTCAGCGCCAGCGGGCCGACCGGGAACTTGTAGCCGAGCACCATGGCGGCATCGATGTCCTCGGGGGAGGCCACACCCTCCTCGACCATGCGGATGGCCTCGAGCGCGATCGCCACGCCCAGGCGCGACGAGGCGAAGCCCGGTGCGTCCTTGACGACGACGGGGGTCTTGCCGAGCCCGCGGACCCACTCGGTGGACAGGGCCTGGAGCTCCGCACCGGTCTGCTCGCCGATCACGACCTCCACGAGCTTCGAGGCGGGCACCGGGTTGAAGTAGTGCAGGCCGCAGAACCGCTCGGGGCGCTGCAGGTGCGTGGCGATCTCGTCGATCGACAGGGACGAGGTGTTGCTGGCCAGCCAGGCGTCCTCGCGCAGGTGGGCCTCGACGTCGGTGAGCGCCTCGATCTTCACCTGCATGTCCTCGAACACGGCCTCGACGACGAGGTCGCAGCGGGCGAAGTCGGTGCGGTCCACGGAGACGGTCAGGCGCTGCGCCCACACGTTCAGGTCGCCGTCGATCTTGCCGCGCTCGAGGGAGGCGGCCAGGTCGGCCACGATGCGCTCCTGGGCGGCCTCGGCCGACTGCGGGTCACGCTCGACGACGACCACCTCGGACGATCCCGAGACGAGGAACGCGTGGGCGATGCCGCCGCCCATCCGACCGCCGCCGAGGACGCCGACGACGGCGGGCACGGAGGACGGAGCGGTGTCAGGGGTGTGCTGCTGATCGGTCATGTCAGTCCTCACTTCTTCTTGCGGTCCAGGAACGCCTGCATGCGCTCGAACTTGGCCTGCGACTCGAACAGGATGGCCTGCGCGATCTCGTCCACGTGGGGGTGGGCCTCGCGGGGCAGGTGGAAGACGCGCTTGGAGATCCGCACGGCCAGCGGGTCCTGCTGCGCGATGCGGTCGGCGAGAGCGTCGGCGGCGTCGAGGAGGGCGTCCGGCTCGTGCAGCTCGGTGACGAGCTTGAGCTCGAGGGCCTCCTGTGCGTCCAGGATCCGTCCGGCGAGCAGCAGCTCGAGGGCCACCGGCTCACCCACCAGTTCCTTGAGCCGCCACTGGGCGCCCGCAGCGGCCGTGATCCCCAGGCCCGTCTCGGGCTGGCCCATCTTCAGCGCCGGGGTGGCGATGCGGAAGTCGGCCGCGTAGGCCAGTTCCGCGCCGCCGCCGAGGGCGAAGCCGTCGATCGCCGCGATCACGGGCATGGGCAGCCGGTGGATGCGGTCGAAGACCTGCGAATTCACGCCGCGCAGGGCGTCGTCTCGGCGGCGCTCGCGCAGCTGTCCGATGTCCGCGCCGGAGGCGAAGATGCCGGAGAACCTCCCCGGCTCGCGCTTCGACTCCACCTGCGTGCCGGAGATGATCAGGATCTTCGGTTCGCGTTCGAGGTGGGCGCAGAGCTCGTGGAACTCGTCGACCATGGTCTGGTCGATCGCGTTGCGCACGCCCGGGCGGTCCATGCGCGCGTGGACGCGGTCCTCACGCTCCTCGACGCGCAGTGCCGTGAAGTGGCTGAAGTCGGCCATGCGCTCACACCTTCTCCACGAGCATCGCGGAGCCCTGGCCCACGCCCACGCACATCGTGGCCAGGCCCTTGTCCGCGCCCTCACGCTCCATCCGACCGAGCAGCGTGACCACGAGACGCGACCCCGAGGAGCCCAGCGGATGGCCCAGGGCGATCGCGCCGCCGTCGGCGTTGACGGTCTCCGGGTCCAGGCCGAGGCGCCGCATCGAGGCCAGGGACTGGGTGGCGAAGGCCTCGTTGAGCTCGACGGCGCCCAGGTCCGCCACGGACCAGCCGGAGCGCTCGAGGGCCTTCTCGGTGGCCGGGACAGGGCCCAGGCCCATGATCTCGGGGGCCAGGCCCGCTGAGGTGGACTCCACGACGCGGGCGCGCGGGGTCAGGCCGTACTTCTGCGCGGCCCGCTCAGAGACGACGAGGATCGCCGAGGCGCCGTCGTTGAGGGAGGAGGAGTTGCCGGCGGTGACCACGCCGTCCTTCTTGATGATCGGGCGCAGGCCGGCGAGCACCTCGGGGGTGGAGCCGGGACGGGGGCCCTCGTCCGTGTCCACGATCGTCTCGGCTCCCTTGCGGCCCGTGACGACGACGGGCACGATCTCGTCCGCGAAGCGGCCGGCCTCGATGGCGGCCAGCGCACGCTCGTGCGAGCGGGCGGCGAAGGCGTCCGCGTCCTCGCGGGTGATGCCGTCCACCTCGCCCACCTCCTCGGCGGTCTCCGGCATGGAGAAGGTGAACTTCTCCCCGAACTCGCCGTCCGCGAAGCGCGGGTTCACGAAGCGCCAACCGATCGAGGTGTCGAAGGCCGCGCCGGGCTTGGCGAACGCCGTCGTCGGCTTCTCCATCACCCAGGGGGCGCGGGACATCGACTCCACGCCTCCGGCCACGACGACGTCGGCCATCCCGGAGCGCACCATCGCGGTGGCGATGCCGATCGCGGACATGCCGGACGCGCAGAGGCGGTTCACGGTGATGCCCGGGACGGTGTCCGGGAAGCCGGCCAGCAACCAGGCCATGCGGGCGACGTTGCGGTTCTCCTCGCCGGCGCCGTTCGCGTTGCCGAGGATGACGTCGTCCACGACCGACGGGTCGATGCCGGCGTCCTCGATCACGGCCTTGACGGTCAAGGCGGCGAGGTCGTCGGGGCGGACGGAGGAGAGGGCGCCGCCGTACTTGCCGACGGGCGTGCGGCGACCGCCGACGAGCAGGGCCTGGGACTGTGCGGACATGGAGACTCCTTGAGTGACCGACGACGGGGCGGGCGCGGCGAATTACCGACCGTGCGTTCAGGTTCAGTATCCCGGGCCGGTGTGACGGGGGTCAACCGCGGGGGCGGGTGTGACGGGGTGGAGACG
>NZ_JAKRNH010000145.1:0-4597 GCF_022346985.1 Micrococcus sp. ACRRV | reverse complement strand
CCGCGCCCCCCGGGCGCGGCTCCTGGCTCGGGCACGGTGGGCCTCTCGTCGGACGGGGCGGGCTGGCGCCGGGGGCCGCCCGCGTGCTGCAGGTCCCCCAGGGGACAGCGTAGGCACAGCGGGCTCGGTTCAGGCGAGCTCGCGGGCCAGCTCGTCCGCCGGCAGGGGGCGTGTGAAGGCGCGCGTGCCCGGCTCGAGGGCCGCCGCGCGGGCCAGCGGTGCGTACTCCACCGGCTCGAACCCCATCGCCGTCACCAGGGCGGCCACGGCTGCGCGCGCCGGCCCGGGGGAGTCGGCGCCGACGCCGAGCGCGCGCAGCGGCGGCTGCGCGCGGCCGTCGCGGTCCAGCTCGTGGTGCGAGACCTCGGAGAACGCCCGCACCACCGGGGCGGTCAGTCCCGCCTCCGCCCAGTGCGCGGCGATCGCGGCGCTGCCCGGCATCGTCGGCAGACCCGGTGCGGCCGCCGCTGCCAGCCAGTCCGGGACGAGCTCGTCCCCCCACGTGTTGGTCATGTCCACCACCGCGAGCGTCCTCGGCCCGGCCAGCCACGCCGGGTCCACCTCGTCCAGCTCCTCCCGCGGCACCGCCACCACGGTCAGCTCGGTGTCCGTCGCGAGGTCCCCGGGGTGCGCCGCCTCCGCGCCGGGGGCGTGGATCGCGAGGTGCCGGCGGACCGCCGCGGGGCTGCGGGTGGCTGCCAGCACGACGCGCGGGGCCGCCGTCCCCGGGTGCAGCACGCGGATCCGGGCGATCGCCCGGGCCAGCGCCGTCCCGGCCCGGCCGGCCCCGAGGATCCCCACCGACGCCGGCAAGGACTCGAAGGCGGCGGGCTGGTCGGGGCGAGGCGCGGCGTCGTGGGGCATGTCGCCATCCCATCACGCGGACACCGCCCCGTGTTCACGCGGCCGTCACCGGGCCCTTCCCGGGCCGGGGCAGGGTGGTCGGGCATCGCCGTCCCCTCGCACCCAGGAGCCCGATCATGCGCCTTCGCCACCTCTCCGCGGCCATGGCCGCCGCCGCCCTCGCCGCCTCCGGCGCGGCCGTCGCCCACGCCGCCCCGTCCGCCCACGTCTCCGCCTCCCCCGGGGCGCGCGCGACCGCCGTCGCCGACGCCCACGACGTCCGCGTGGCCACCTACAACGCCTCCCTCAACCGGGGCACGGAGGGCGAGCTCGTCCGCGACCTCACCACCCCGGACGACCAGCAGGCGAAGAACATCGCCGAGGTCATCCAGACCGCCCGCCCCGAGATCCTGCTCGTCAACGAGTTCGACCACGACGCCGCCGGCGAGGGCGCCCGCCTGTTCCAGGAGAACTACCTCTCCGTGGGCCAGAACGGCCACGCGCCGATCGAGTACAGGTACCGCTACACCGCGCCCGTGAACACCGGCGTGCCCTCCGGCCTGGACCTGGACCAGAACGGCACGGTGGGCGGCCCCAACGACGCGTGGGGATTCGGCCTCTTCCCGGGCCAGTACGGCATGGTCATCTACTCGCAGCACCCCATCCTCGAGGACCGGATCCGCACCTTCCAGGACTTCCGGTGGGCGGACATGCCGGGCAACGTCATGCCCGAGGGCTACTACACCGCGAAGCAGGAGCGGCAGCTGCGCCTGTCCTCCAAGTCCCACTGGGACGTGCCCGTGCGGATCGGCGGCACGAGCGTCCACATCCTCGCCGCGCACCCCACCCCGCCCTCCTTCGACGGCCCGGAGAAGCGCAACCAGCGCCGCAACCACGACGAGATCCGCCTGTGGGCGGACTACATCACGGGCGGCAAGACCGCCGAGTACCTCTACGACGACGCCGGCGTGCACGGCGGCCTGCCGCGCGGCGAGCGCTTCGTGATCCTGGGCGACTACAACGCCGACCCGCTCGACGGCGACTCGTGGGACGGCGCGATCGACCAGCTGCTGCAGAACAGGCGCGTGCGTGATCCGCAGCCGCGCTCGGCCGGAGCTGCCGAGGCCTCCGTCCTCCAGGGCGGTGCGAACCGCACCCACCGCGGCGACCCCTCGCTGGACACGGCCGACTTCAACGACGTCCCCGCCCCGGGCAACCTCCGTGTGGACATGGCGCTGCCCTCCCGCAACCTCCCGCTGCGCGGCGCGGGCGTGTTCTGGCCGAAGCAGGGGGAGCCCGGCTCCGAGCTCACCGGCACCTACCCCTTCCCGACCTCGGACCACCGCCTCACCTGGGTGGACGTGAAGGTGCCCGGCGGCCGCTGAGGGACGAGACGGGAGGTCACCGCGGCTCGTCCGGTCGCCGCCGCGCGCGATACCCCGCCGGGGTCTCGCCGGTCACCCGGCGGAAGTCCCGCGTGAAGTGCGCCTGGTCGAACCAGCCGTGCGCCGCGGCCAGCTCGGCCAGCGATCCCGGGAAGCCGCGGTCCAGCGAACCGACCGCGCGGATCACCCGGGCCCGCCGGAGGGCCCACTTGGGCCCCACTCCGGCGAACCGGTGGAACAGTCGCTGCACGGTCCGGGGGTCGCAGCCGGCGCGGGCGGCGACGTCCTCGACGCGCACGACGTCGGGGTCGTCGACGGCCGCGTAGGCCGCACGGAACCGCTCGTACGCGGGATCGGATCGGGGGCCGAGCCCGGCGAGGAAGGCGTCGAGCGCCGCCGCGGCGGCGACCGCGGACTCGGCGACGTCCCCCAGGGCGGACGCCCCCGGGAACCACGCCGCGCCGGGCTCGGAGCGGTCCACCACCGTCGCAGGGTCGCCCGAGGAGAAGGCGCGGGTCCCGCCCACCGCGAAGGCGACGCCCACGGTGGAGCCGCTCCCCACGAGGGTCACGTCGAAGCGTCGGGCGGTCTGCGGGCCGGTCACCCACACGCCCGGCCCGGGCACCGCCGTCCGGTGGACTCCGCCGCGCTCCACGGTGAGGTGCACCCCGGGGTCGTCCAGGGTGGCGGTCCGGAAGGCCTCGCCGTCGTCGAGGTCGAAGCAGACCGACCAGTACCGCTCGACCCACGGGGCCAGCTCGGGGGCCGGCGCGGCGCTCGCATACCGGGCGCGCGTGTGGAACTCGTCGGGCCGCAGCACGCGGCCGAACATGTGCTCCGGTGTCGCGTTTCTCCAAGCCGGGGTGACCGCCATGCGGGCATCCTCACACCATGGACACGCAGAACGCACCCGTCGCACGCCTCGCCATGATCACCCTCGACGCACCGGACGCCGCGGCGCTCGGCACCTTCTACCAGGCCGTCCTCGGCTGGCCCGTGGCCTATGAGGGCGACGGCGTCGTCATGCTCGCCGGCCCCGGCGGAGTGAACCTCGGCATCGGAACGGTCGAGGACTACACCGCTCCTCGGTGGCCGGACACCGGCCGCAAGCAGTACCACCTCGATCTGGCGGCCGAGGACGTCGCCGCCGCCGCGGCGCGCTGCGTGGCCCTCGGGGCGACCCGCCCCGACCACCAGCCCGGCGAGACCTGGACCGTGCTGCTGGATCCGGCCGGCCACCCCTTCTGCGTCACGGACGCCGCGAACTGGGGCTGACCCCGCAGGGCCGCTGAGCCGGACCCGCGGAGACGAGCCCCGCGCAGTGAAGGGTCACCCGTGGGTGGACCGCCGACTGTGCGGGGCTCGTCCCCGGCGGCGCTCAGACCAGTTCGTTGCGCTGGCGACCCAGCCCGGTGATCTCCACCTCGACGACGTCGTCGGCACGCAGCCACGGGCGTCGCCCGTCCCCGTCCCTGCGGGCGACGGCGACGCCGGCGGGGGTTCCGGTCATGATGAGGTCGCCCGGGTTCAGGGTGACGAGCTGCGAGACGTAGGAGACGAGCTCGGCGGGGGAGAAGACGACGTCCTTCACCTTGCCGTCCTGGCGGACCTCGCCGTTGACGCGGGTGACGATCCGCGCGTCCTTCGGGAACTCGTCCGCGGTGACGAGCCACGGGCCGACCGGGGTGGAGGCCTCCCACACCTTGCCCTGCAGCCACTCGGGGGTGCGGCCCTGGAAGCCGCGCATGGAGACGTCGTTGGCCACGGCGTACCCGGCGATGTGGTCCTTCGCGTCCTCGACCGCGATCCGGCGGCCGGGCTCCCCGATGACGACGCACAGCTCGCCCTCGTAGTCCACGCGGTGGTCCTCCTCGGGCACCTCGATGGGGTCGAGGGCGCCGGTGAGGGACTGGGCGAACTTCGCGAACAGGGTCGGGTGCTCCGGCTTCTCCTGGCCGGTCTCCCTGATGTGGTCCGCGTAGTTCAGGCCCACGCAGAACACCTTCGTGGGGAAGGGGACGAGGGTGTCGTAGACCAGCGTGGACACGTCCAGCAGGAGGCCGTGGTCCTCCTTGGCGGCCTCGAGGGCCTCCCGGACCATGTCCTTCTGCTCCTGCGGTTCGGCGGTGAGGAACTCGCCCACGTCCCGGCACTCCGGCAGGGCGACGGCGCGCACCGCCACCTGCGGGTCCTGCGGGTGGAAGGACGTGAGGACGGCGGCGAAGGTGGCGCCCGGGTAGGAGGCGTCCGAGTCGGGCTGGCGGAACGTGGCGAGCTTCATGGCCCCATCCCATCACAGCGGCCCCGCCGCCGGGCGGGCCCGCCCGGCGGCGGGGCCGCTGTGATGGGATGGGGCCATGAAGCTCGCC